>CAYNIS010000132.1:2990-8524 GCA_964397055.1 uncultured Rhodospirillaceae bacterium
CATGCTGGCCCTGTTCAGCCGCACCTTGCCGGTGCTGATGGCGCTGGCCGTCGCGGTCGCTGGGATGCCTGATCCGGCTGTCGCGGTGACGGTCGAAGCCTATCGACGCCAGGCGCAGAAGGCCGCCGATGGCGACGAGGAGGCGGAGGCGTTCCGGCTCGGCTATCTGGTCGGCATCATGGAGGCGTTCGTCCTGGAGGCCCGCAACCGCGCCGCCGGCCATCCCGGCCTGCCGTTCTGCCCGCCCGGCGATGGCGAACTCGACAGCCGTGAACTCGACTGGGCGATTTCGACGGTTCAGGACGAAACCGCTCAGGTGGCGGAGGTGCTGCTGGTCTTCCTTGCCTCTCGCTACCCATGCCCGTTGTCTCAACCCGGGGCTGGAACAACAAGTTCCGGGGCGCCAAGATGACGGGGGCAGACGCTCGGGAGTTCGTCGAGCGGCGTGCCACCATCGAAGATGCGCCGGCCCTGGCGTTTTTCGTCGACCGCGCGTCGCACGGCCTGTCCCTCGAATACTGGACGATGGCCGCGGGCGCGGGGCCGCAGGCCTGGGAGTACGGGGCCCAGCGCGTGCGCCGGGAAAACGGCGGCCTCTCCTATCTGAACGCCCATCTCCTAGAGCATTTTCCAGCCGGCCGGAATCGGCCCGGCGGTTCGGAAAATGCTCAGGTTCACTTGGTTGGCGCGGGTTCCGAACCGCGATGTGGGTCCACATCGCTGGAACACGCGCCAGAGACCGACGGGCAGGTGGCGGCGGCACTTCTGACCTATCGGCAGCCGCTGGAACAGACCGCGATCCGGCGCATCGCCGACTTTCCAGAATGGCTGCATCCGCTGATCCGTCTGGAAACCCGGGCGGCCGGCGACTGGTACGTCGACACCGTCGCGGTTGCGGACGGCTTCGAGGGGCGGGGGCTCGCCCGCCGGCTGATGGCGCGCGCGGAGGAGCTCGCCCGGGCCGAGGCGGCCGAGCGGATCAGCCTCATCGTGTTCGAGGAGAATACCCGGGCGGTCGCCCTTTACCGCCAGCTGGGATATGAAACCGTCGCCCGCGATCCCATCGTCAAGTCCCGGGCGTTCCGCCATGACGGCGACTGGATGCTGATGACCAAACCGCTCTGACCGGCAAGAAGGGAGTCGTACCATGACCTACGGTCTTGGCCTGTTGTGCAACGAGGGCGTCCTGCTTGCCGCCGACACCCGGTCGAGCGCCGGCGTCGACCACGTCAAGTCGGTCACCAAGCTGTTCCTGTTCCAAAACCCGGGCCAGTCGGTGATGGCGATCGCCACCGCCGGCAACCTCGCCACCACCCAGGCGGTCGTCGGTCGCCTGAACCAGCGCCTGGGGGAGGTCGGCAACCCGACCAACCTGTTCGATGCGGCCAGCCTGGACATCGCCGCGACCATGGTCGGTCAGGTCCTGCGCGAGGTCATGGACGAGCATGCGAGCTATGTTCAGCCCTATGGCGACCCGACCGCGAGCCTGTTGCTGGCCGGGATGATCGGGACCGAGAGCCCGCGGCTGTTCCTCATCTACCCGGCCGGCAACTTCATCGAGGCGACGCGCGACACGCCCTATCTCCAGATCGGCGAGCTGAAGTTCGGCAAGCCGATCCTGGACCGCACCTTCGATTGCGGCACGCCGATGAACGAGGCGATGAAGATCGCGCTCCTGTCCTTCGACGCCACCATCCAGTCCAACCTGTCGGTCGGCCTGCCCATCGACATGGTCGCGTTCCCGGCCGGCGATCTCAGCCAGCACGAGATCCGCCGGATCGGGGAGGAGGACCCCTACTTCAAGGGCCTGCGCGACGCCTACGCAACCGGGCTGGGCGACCTCCTGGCAGGTCTTCCCAATGCCGACTGGCCGGAGTTGTCGCGCGCGGCGGTTGCCGCCCCGCCCGGCTGATGATGGCGATCGACGACGCCCGCCTCGATGGCGCCCTGACGGAGGCCTCGGCGGCGGCCGCCGCGGTTGCCGGCCAGGGGCGTGTAGCCCAGTACATTCCGGAACTGGCGGCGGTCGACCCCGACCGCTTCGCGCTTGCCGTTGCCCTCGTCGACGGCCGCACGCGGACGGTCGGCGACTGCGACCATCGATTCACGCTGCAGAGTGCCTCCAAGGTCTTCGCGCTCGCCGCCGTGATGCAGGCTTCCGACCACGCGGTGTTCGACCGGGTCGGCATCGAGCCCTCCGGCGACGCCTTCTTCTCCATCGTGAAGCTAGAGGAGGAGAGGGGCCGCCCGCGCAACCCCTACATCAACGCCGGTGCCATCCTGGTGACGGAGGCACTGCCGGGACCGACCGCCTTCGCCAAGGTCGCCTCACTCCAGGCGTTCCTTGGAGATGTGACGGGCGAGGGGCCGGACGCCTTCCCGGTCGATCATGCGGTCTATCGATCGGAAGCGGCGACCGGTCATCGCAACCGGGCGCTCGCGGAGATCATGACCCACCACGGTGTGGTCGCCGACCCCGATCTCGCCACCGACGCCTATTTCCGCCAGTGCGCCGTCACCGTGTCGCCGAGCCAGCTCGCGCGGGCCGGCCTCTTCCTCGCCGCGCGCGGTCGCGATCCGGGAACCGGCCGGGCGATCCTCGCACCTGGATGTGCGCGCACCGTGGTGGCCCTGATGGCGACCTGCGGCATGTATGACGAGGTCGGGCGCCAGGCGGTCGAGGTCGGCTGGCCGACCAAGAGTGCGGTTTCCGGGGCGCTCCTTGCCGTGATGCCGGGTGTCGGGGCCTTCGCCGCCTTTGCCCCGCGGCTGGGGGCCAAGGGCAACTCGGTCGCGGGCATGGCCGCGCTCAAGGCTCTGGCCGAAAGCCTGGACCTGTCCCTGTTCGGAGGCGGCCGGTGACCGACGAGGCGCGGCAGTGGGACCTGTTCCTGGAGCTGCATCAGGGCATGCCGCGCCAGGGGCCGGGCGACGATGACGTTACCGCCTCCGGACTTGCGCTCTGCGAAGGCCTGCCGGAGGCGCCCGCCATCCTCGACATCGGTTGCGGGCCGGGGGCGCAGACCCTGGTCCTGGCGCGAGCGACGGGCGGCCACGTAATCGCCGTCGACCTCTATCCGCAATTCCTCAGCGAGCTGGAAGCCAGGGCCGCGCTGGCCGGCGTCGCCGATCGAGTAACGACGGTTGAAGCCGACATGGGCGACCTGCCGTTCGCGCCCGGATCGTTCGACCTTCTCTGGTCGGAAGGGGCGGCCTATGTCATCGGCGTGCCGGAGGCGCTCGCGGCGTGGAAGCCGCTCATGAAGCCCGGCGGCTTCATCGGCATCAGCGACATGGTCTGGCTGACCGACGATCCGCCGTCCGAGGCCAGGGCGTATTTCGCGCAAGAGTACCCAGAACTCACCACCATCGCCCGGCGCATCGCCGATATCGAGGCCGCAGGCTACCGGTGGCTCGGGCATCTGGTGTTGCCGGACGACGCCTGGTGGGTGCCCTACTACACACCGCTGGAGGCGCGGCTGGCGGCGTTCGCCGCCGCCCATCCGGACGATGCCGATGCCGAGGCGGTGATCGCCATGTCGCGCGAAGAGATAGCCATCCGCCAACGCTTCGGCGAGGCCTTCAGTTACGCGTTGTTCATCGCCCAGCACCGAGACTGACCCACTGGAGGCGCCGGAACCGGCCCGCTCGCCCGTTCATTGTCTCGAGAGGACAGGTGGGAGGCATGGAATGGCCGACGCAAAGCAAGCCCGAGCCCAGGTTTCGAAGGACGGCATCGCGAGGCGACCCCTCTTGATCGGGGCGGCCGCCGCCGCCGCCGGCGGCGCCCTGCCGCGGCCCGCCCTGTCTCAGTCTCTCCCGGCGACCCCCTATCGCGGCCCGAACGTCGTCCTCATCCGCTTCGGCGGCGGTGTCCGCCGGGCGGAGACGATCGAACGCGACACCCATGCGCCCTGGATGCTGAAAGAGCTGGCGCCGCGCGGCACGCTATTCCGGCGGATGACGATCACCCGTGACCTGGAGCACGTGGTGACGAGCCACGGGGAGGGTACGCTCTACATTCTGACCGGCGCCTACGACCGTTTCCGCTTCTACGGGACGGAGATCATCGGCCGCCGGTTCGAGGCGACCCAGCCGACGCTCTTCGAGTACCTGCGTGCCGCCTTCGACGTCGCCCCGCATGAGGCGCTGATGGTGAATGGCGAGGACCGCGAGCAGGAGGAGTTCTACACCTTCGGCGGGCACCACCAGTATGGTGCCGCCTATCGCGCGTCCATGCTCTCCCTCTACCGCTACAAGACGTGGTTGGCCGAGACCCACCTCGCCCTCGGCGATCTGGAGGGAGAGGCGGAGGTCGAGGCGCGCAAGCTCCTGGCGGAGGCCGCCGTTCGGGACCCGCGCGCCGGCGCCGGCCTCGCCCAGGGGCCGGAGATCGGCCGGTTCTGGGACGCCTGGCGCGGCCATTGGGGGGAGAGCGGGTTTAAGAATCCGCGCGGCGACCGTCTTCTGACCGAGCTCGCCCGCTGGGCCATGGACCGGCTGAAGCCGCGCTTCCTGATGGTCAATTACCAGGACCCCGACTATGTCCATTGGGGCATTGCCAGCCACTACACCCGCGCGATCGCGATCATCGACCAAGGCATCCGCGAACTGGTGACGGCCGCCGCCGCCGACCCGTTCTACCGCGACAACACGATCTTCGTGATCGTCCCGGACTGTGGGCGCGATGCGAACCCGCTGATCTCCGTCCCCTATCAAAACCATTTCAACTCGCCGGAGGCGCACCGCATCTGGGCGCTCCTGGTCGGCCCCGGCATCGCCGCCGGCCGGGTCGTCGACCGGCCGACCGACCAGACCGACATCGCGGCCACGATCGGGACCCTGATGGGTTTCCCCGCCCCTCATGCGACCGGTTCGGTGCTGCGGGAGGCGATGGCGTGACCGCCAAGGTCCTTCATGAAACTCCCCCGGCTGAGGTGGCGCCGTCCTGGCTGGCGCGGGCTTGGCCATGGCTGCGCCCGGTCCTGCGCCTCCTCCTCGCCGTGATGATGGCGCGCTCGGCGCTGACCGCCCTCATCCTCGCCGGCTGGGCGCGTCGCCACCTGCAGCGCGCGGCCCTGGTCCATGTCGCCCAGGCCGCCGGGGCAGAGCCCAGAAGCCTGGCCGAGGACCCCGCACTCTTCCCGCTCCTGGCCCGGCCCAACCTGATCCGCGCCGAATGGCCAGCCGGCACCACCTGGCTCGGTCGCCGGGCGAGGTCCTCTGGGCGCTGCCCGACCATCTGGGGACGGTCCGCGACGTGGTCGACGCGGCCGGCACGGGGCGGCTGCACCGGGAGTACGACAGTTTCGGCAATCTCACGCCCGAGCAGCACCACGACACCATGGGCACGCCCGTCGCCCCGGGCCACGCCAAGGCCGTCGACCTCCTCTTCGGCTACACCGGCCGCCCGTTCGACGAGGAAACCGGTTTGCAGAACAACCTGAACCGGTGGTACGATGCCAAGGTGGGGCGGTGGCTGAGCGAGGATCCGATCGGGTTCGGGGGCGGAGATGAGAATCTGTATCGGTATG
>CAYNIS010000133.1:0-8473 GCA_964397055.1 uncultured Rhodospirillaceae bacterium
GGCGGCGCAGTGCGTGCATGCCGGGGCGATCTTTCTGGGGGCCTGGACCCCCGAGGCGATCGGCGACTATGTCGGCGGCCCCAACCACGTCCTGCCCACCGCCCGCTCGGCGCGCTTCTCCTCCGGGCTCAACCTCCTCGACTTCATGAAGCGCACGACCATCCTCGGCTGCGATGCGGACAGCCTGGCGGCCCTGGCCGGGCCGGCGATCCGGCTTGCGCAAGCAGAGGGGCTGGAGATGCACGGCCGGTCGATCGCCATCCGCCTGAACCGAGCGGCAGAGTAGGACGCCAGGACGATGTCGCCGCCGCAGCCGGATCCGCGCAAACGGCTGACCAAGGTTCAGCTCGACGAGCGCATGGTCGTGCGCCGCTCGCCGGAGATCGAGCACGAGCGCGCGATCGCCATCTACGACCTGATCGAGGAGAACAGGTTCGCCCCGATCGGCCATGACGGGGGGCCCTACCACCTGACGCTCGGCATGTTCGAGGGCCGCCTGGTGTTCGACATCTCGGAAGACGGGGGCGACCACGTCCACCAGCTGATGCTGTCGCTGTCGCCGTTCCGCAAGATCATCCGCGACTACTTCATGATCTGCGAAAGCTACTATTCGGCGATCAAAAAGTCCTCGCTCGCCCAGATCGAGGCGATCGACATGGGTCGCCGCGGCCTCCACAACGAGGGGGCGGAGCTCCTGATGACCCGGCTGAAGGACAAGATCGAGCTCGACCTCGATACCGCGCGCCGGCTGTTCACCCTCGTCTGCGTCCTGCAGATCGGCGCCTGACCGGCAAACCAGGGGAAGCCGCTCGACCATGGACGCAACCCCGCCGGATCGCGAGATCGCCGTCGCCGGCAGCCCGCCGGCCACCGACACCGGACGCCTGCCGGGGGCCGTGCTGTTCGTCTGCACCCACAACGCGATCCGCTCGCCGATCTGCGAATGGCTGTTGAAGGCGAGCCACGGCGACCGGGTATATGTCGACAGTGCCGGCATCCACGCGGGCGAGGTCGACCCGCTGGCGATCATCGTGATGGCGGAGATCGGCATCGACCTCGGCCGGCATCACCCGAAGGACCTGGACGTGCTCTACGGCTCGTCCTTCGACGTCGTCATCACCCTGACACCGGAAGCCCATCACCGCGCCCTGGAGATGACCCGCACGATCGCGGTCGATGTCGAATACTGGCCGACCTTCGACCCGACCGCGGTGGAGGGCAGCCGGGATGCGCTGCTCGACGCCTTCCGCCAGCTGCGCGACCAGCTGAAGGCCCGCCTGGAAGCCCGCTTCCCGACGCCCGATCAGGCTTGAGACGCGGCCTTCACCCGTTCCCTGTGGAGGATATAGAGGCCCGATCCGGCGACGATCGCGGCCCCCACATAGGTGAGCGCATCGGGCAGATGCCCGAAGACCGCGAAGCCGAAAAGCGTCGCCCAGATCAGTTCGGTGTACTGGAAGGGGGCGACCGTCGACGCCGGCGCCGCCGACACCGCGCGGATCATGGCGAAGTGACCGAGCCCGCCGAAGAACCCGGCCGACACCAAGAGGCCCCATTGCCACCATTCCGGCATCTGCCACCAGACCTCCGGGATGATGCCGGCGACGGGGGCGGCGGCGCGGATCGCCGGGCCGGCGAAGACCATCGCGGGCAGGAGGGCACTCATCACCGCGGCACCCACCATCGCGGTGTAGAACAGCGCGGTCAGCGGGGTCGCCGCATGGCGCATGACCCGCGTGGTGATCTGGTAGAAGGCGTAGCAGAGCGCCGAGCCGACGGCGAACAGCCCGGCCGGCTGAAACGCGTCCAGGCCGGGGCGGAGGATCACCAGGACACCGGCGAAGCCGACGATGACCGCGGCCCAGCGCCGGATGCCGACGGTCTCGCCCAGGATCACGACGGAAAGGCCGGTGATCAGGATCGGTCCGACGAACGTGATCGCGACCAGTTCCGCCAGCGGCACGAAGGCAAGACCGGTGTACATGCAGCTGGTCGCCCCCAGGACCAGGATTGAGCGCAGGACCTGAAGACCGACCCGCTCGCTCACCAACAGCGTCGGGATGCGCCACGGCAGCAGCACCAGGATCAGCGCGAAGTGGAAGAAGTAGCGGCCCCAGATGATCACCGGGACCGGCAGGCTTTCGGTCAGAAGCTGGACCTGGGTGTTCATCGTCACCCAGCACAAGACCGCGCAACAGATCAGCGCGATCCCGATCAGCGGCCGTTCCGCCGATCCGATGGCGGCGGCATCGGTCCCGGCGAGCGGCGGCCGGCCAGTCGGCAAGGTGGCAGCCGGCATGGTGGCAGCCGGCATCGCGGTCATGTCGGCGCTATCGCTCGCGGTCATGCGCTCAAGCTTCCTTCTGGGGACATCAGGTCGAACGCTGGACGGACGGTGTCCCGGCACTTGTCTCGCTGCTTGACCCGCCCCGCGTCAGGCTACACTTATGGGCCATCTCCCCGGACGAACAAACCATGGCTCGACCCCGGAACCCGCGCGGGCGGTCTGCCGTCAGCGCAATGCAACAATAAAGGTCGGTATGGCAAAAGAAGAGCTGATCGAGTTTCAAGGCACGATCGTCGAACTGCTTCCCAACGCGATGTTCCGGGTGAAGCTGGAAAACGATCACGAGGTCCTGTGTGTCACCTCCGGCAAGATGCGCAAGAACCGCATCCGCGTCCTGGCCGGCGACAAGGTCCTGGTGGAGATGACCCCCTACGACCTGTCCAAGGGTCGCATCACGTTTCGGTACAAGTAACCGCCCGGTCCGCGTGATCGGCCGCTTCAACCGGTCGGCGGCCGCGGCCCGCGGAACCGACAGATCCTGCGAACCGGTCTCGACGTGAACGTCTCCTCCCCCGGCGCCGGCCTCGTCCTCGCTTCAGCCTCGCCGCGCCGCCGCCAACTGCTCGCCCAGATCGGCGTCAGGCCGGTCGCCGTCGACCCCGCCGACATCGACGACACGGCGGAACCGAGGGAACTGCCGCGCCCGCACGCGCTCAGGCTGGCGCTCGCCAAGGCCGAGGCGGTCCGTCAACGCCACCCGGACAGCTACGTCCTGGCCGCCGACACCGTGGTCGCCTGCGGCCGGCGCATCCTGCCGAAGGCCGAGGACGAGGGGACGGCACGCTCCTGCCTCGCCCTCCTCTCCGGTCGCGGCCATCGCGTCTACGGCGGGATCGTGGTTCTTGCCCCCGATGGCCGGTCAAGCCGGCGCGTGGTCGAAACCCGGGTCCGGGTGAAGCGGCTGAGTGCCGCCGAAACCGCCTGGTATCTCGCCAGCGGCGACTGGCACGGCAAGGCCGGCGGCTATGCCATCCAGGGACCGTTCGCGCTGTTCGTCGAAGCGATCGGCGGCTCCTACTCCAACGTCGTCGGGCTTTCCCTGTTCGATGCCGGGCAGATGCTGGCCGGGCTCGGCTATCCCGTGCTAACGCCTGCGATGTCGGAAACGCCGCCGTGAGCGACGGCGGGCTCGACCTCGTCGTCCACCGTTCGGGCGAAGGCCGGGTGTGGGCGGCGGCGGTCGATCCGAGGGTACCGCCCGGGCAGCGCCTGGTCGCCCTCCACCTCGACCGACCAGACCGGCCCTGGCCGGCGGGGGCCGTCGAGCGGGTCAGGGTCGAGCGCATCGACCGCGGCCTCGGCCTCGCGTTCTGCCGGCGCAGCGGCGGCGGCACCGGCGCCGTGGCGTTGAAGCGCATCGAGAACCCGCGTTCGGGGATGCCGCTGACCGTGCAAACCGCGAGCGACCCGGGCGGCGGCAAGGCCACGGCCCTCACCCCCGAAGTCGCCCTCGAAGGGGTGGCCCTGATCCACCTGCCGCTGGGGCGCGGTGTCCAGGCCTCCCGCCGGCTGGGCTCGAAGACCGCACGGGCGGCGGAGATCGCGCGCCTGTCGGTGGCGCTCGGCGAACTCCCCGGCGGCTGGATCCTGCGCCGGGCCGCGGCCGGCGCCGATCCGGACGGCATCCGGGCGGAAGCGCGGGTCCTGGCCGAGCGCTGGCGGACGGCGGCCGCCACCGGCGATGAACCGGCCGTGCTGCTGGCGGCCCCGGGTGCCGGGGAACGGCTGGTCGCCGATCTCGGCGGGCGCCCGGTCGCACGCGTTCTGACCAATTGTCGGGAACCTGCCGCGCGCGCGCCGGGCATTCCGACGGTTCGCGCCGATGACCCGATCGGGGAGGCCGATATCGGGGAGGAAATCGAGGCGCTGTCGCATCCCGTGGTCGCGCTCGCCTCCGGCACGCGGCTGACGATCGAGCCGACAACGGCCCTTGTCGCGATCGATGTCGACGACGCCGGCCGCCACGGCGCCCTCAACGCCAATCTGGAGGCTGCGGGGGAGATCGCCCGCCAGCTTCAGCTGCGCAACCTCGCCGGCATGGTGGTCGTCGACTTCCTGCGCCTGAAGCGTCGGGGTGACAGCCAGCGACTGCTCGCCCGGGTCGAGGAAGCGACGGCAGACGATCCGGCCAGCATCGACGTCTACGGGCTGACCCGCCTCGGCCTCCTGGAGTTGACACGCCGGCGGCGCGGTGTCCCGCTGAGCGAAATCATGTCCTGAAGGGGAACGAGGATCTGTCCATGTCCAAGCCCACCAATGTCGGGCGCTGCCCGGTCTGCGGCAAACCGCGCGTGGCGGAGTTCCGGCCGTTCTGTTCGAAGCAATGCAAGTTGATCGACCTCGGTCGCTGGTTCGGGGAGGACTACGGCGTCCCCGCGGTCGAGCGCGCCGACGACAGCCTGCGCGCGGAGGAAGCTCCGGGGGACGGCGGCTGGCTGGGCGACGGTGAGCCCGGATAGGACTGGACAGCGGCGTTCCACTCGGCTATCTAAGGGGTTCGCGCCGAGCTGGCCCAACCGCCCAGGTAGCTCAGTCGGTAGAGCAGGGCACTGAAAATGCCCGTGTCGGCAGTTCGATTCTGTCCCTGGGCACCATCCAGCTTCTCTCGGCTGCGATTTCACCAATCCGCTGATCCCGATCGCCTGCGCCTTCCGCCGCCGGAGGCCAAGCGTTGTGCCGGTCGGGCCAGGGCTCGGCGGCAGCATGCCGCCACCTCAGGCGGTGCCGAAGCGCTCTCGGCGGACGGGTAACGCCGCCTACACCCATCATCGCTCAAGCTTTCGCCCGAAGGTCCGTCGTCATTCGCGCGAGCGAGAGGCGGACCAATCCCCTTCGGTTCGAGGGCAACAGCCACGATGCGCAGTCTCCTCGCCATCCTCTGTGTCGCCCTCGGCGTGATCGTGGCGCTCGGCCGCAGCGGCCCCCTGGGCCTTGTGATGAGCGATCCGCTGGCCGGCCTGCCGCCGGGCCTGCAGATGGCGTCCAGCGCCCCCCGCCAGACCGCCATCGACCCGGAAACCGTCGACCTTTCAGAGGGTGCGACGGCGAGCCTGTTCGCCCGGTTCGAGATCGAAGCACTGGTCCTCGCGCAGTCGCACTATCGTTGGGATGAGGAGGCGCGCTACAGCCCGGTCGATCTGGCGCTGGGATGGGGGCCGATGTCCGATGGTGCCATCCTCTCGCGCCTGTCGATCACCCAGTCCGGACGCCTCTACTTCTATCGCTGGCAGGGACACCCGCCGATCCCCCGGCAGGCGATCGTCGAGCACTCCGCGAACATGCACATGGTGCCGCTGAACGACACGGCGGACGGCCACCTGAAATCCTTGCGCCCCGGACAGGTGGTCCGCCTCACCGGCTATCTCGGCGATATCTCGGCCCCGGACGGCCGGGCCTGGAGATCTTCGCGCACCCGTCGGGATACCGGCCACGGCGCCTGCGAACTGGTGTTCGTGGAAGATGTCCGGGTGATCCCACGGCCTGGGTGATCCGAAGGCGCTCCAGCGGCCGGGCCGCCAATGCCGGCCCTGGCGTCATGCGGGCAGGCCTGATGGCTCTGGCGACTGAAGGAACGCCCAGCGCAGTGTCCCGCATCGCCTGATCCCGCCTTTTTCTGGTCATGGTGCCAGTCGTCTATCGACCCTGAACGACGCGGACCCGCCCGACGACACGCATCCGACGACATGCATCCGACGACATGCATCCGACGGGCGTTTCGGCGGTTGTCTTCCAGAGGACGCTTGATGCGGACAATCCGACCCGTTGGCGAAACGTATGAGCGAAGGACGGGATCGGCGCCTGAGATGCACTGGCGTGACCGGAATCGATGTGTGATCCCTTCGGAAGTAGCGCGCACCGCCCTGATTGCAGAGCAGGTCAGTTTCCGACCGAGACCCTAGACCCCAGGCAGGAATGCAGGACCCAGCCCCCGCGAAGAGTGACAACGGCTATCGGGCAGCCCCCGACCTGCTCGCGGTCGGCTATGCGGAGGCGGTGCGGTCGGGAGAACGCATAACGGCATGGGCGCGGCTGGCGATGACGCTCACCATGTCGATCCTGACCGTCTATGTGCTGTTCGTGGTGTTGCCCGGCGCCCGCGCGGACGCGCCAGAGGTCGCGACCCAACGCATCCAGATAGCGCTCACGGGCAACCTGATCGGGGTCGCCCTCTCCCTGATCGCGCTCAAGGTGACCACCCGGCGCCTGTTCCGGCCGTGGATCGCCTGGATCGTGGTTGCCGTCGACACCGTCTTCTTCGGGGTGTCGCTCTGGGTCCTGATGGCGCCGAGCGACCTGACCGGCGCCTACATCGCCGGCGACCCGGCGATCTGGGCGCTGCCGATCATGATGGCGGTCAACGGCCTGCGCTATGACACGCGCGTGGTCCTGACCGGTCACGCCGGGTTCACCGTCGCGGTCGTCCTGGTGGCATTGAGCTACGGGACGGGCCTTGCGCCCGGCGGGCTCGGAGAGGCGTCCAACGGCATGTTCGACGGCCCGGCGAACGCCATCCGGCTGGTCCAGATCCTGCTCACCGGGCTGGTCATCACGGCCGCGGTCCGGCGCAACCACCTGCTGATCGGGCGATTGGTCCGGGAGACGGAGAAGCGCGCGGACCTGGTGCGGTTCCTGCCCCATCAGGTGGCCGGCCAGGTGGTCGCCGGCGATCCGGAACTGACCCGCGGCACCCGGCGCCTCGTCTCCGTCATGTTCGTCGATCTGCGGGCGTTCACGACCTTTGCGGAGAAGACCGATCCCGTGGAAGTCGCCGTCTTCCTGAGCGAGTTCCGCAAACGCATCTCCGACTGCGTGAAGGCCCATGGCGGGATGGTCAATTCCTTCGCCGGGGACGAGGTGATGGTGCTGTTCGGCGCCGTCGAGCGCGCCGAAGACGATGCCCGCCGGGCGATCGCCTGCGCCGATGCCGTGGTCGACGCGATCGCGCTCTGGGACCGGATGGCGCATCGAACAGGCCCACGCCCCTTGCGCGTCGGCGTCGGCCTGCACACCGGCGAGGTCCTGTGCGGAACCGTCGGCGACGAGGAGCGAAAAGAGTTCGCCGCCGTCGGCGACGCCGTCAATGTCGCAGCAAGGCTTCAGGGCAAGACCAAGGAATTGGGGGTCGCGATCGTCGCGTCACACGCCGCCGTCGAGGCGGCCGGCGGTTCCCCGGGCACTTGGCGGGCGCACGGTCCGGTCACGATCCGCGGGCGCGACTGCGAGGTCGAGGTCTGGGCACGACCCTTCGTCGCCGAGGCGGCAAATCGCGCGATCGGCGCCTGAGGCGGTGATCAGAGCTGCAGGTTGGACTGGATCAGGATGTCGATATCGACGGTGACGTCGCCGTCGGTCGCGCCTGCGCCGGGGGCCGGCGACGGCCGGTCGTTCGCGCTCGCCGGAACGTCCGGCGTCCCCGCGGGCTCCTGCCCGGGCGGCGACGGCACCTCCGGGGCAATCTCGGTCGCGGTCGGCACGCCCTGCGCCATTGTCGCGACAGTCGCTGCCGAAACAGCCGTCGACGGTGCCGCCTCCCAGGTGAAGCGGCCATCGGCCGCGAGGCGCGGTCGCTGGCGGGTCAGACGGCCGACCAGTCGGACCTCGTAAGTGCCGGCGGCGATCTCCGGACCGGTGAAGACGCGATCGATGTAGACACCGGAGAGCGCCGTCTCATCCAGGAAACCGGTCGGGCTGACAAAGAGGTCGATGCCGCGTCGCGTCGAGACATTGGTCAAGCCGATGACGGCACTTTCTAGGACATAGCCCTCGGTCTCCGGCCCGCCACCGATCGCGACGGCCCGATGGAGCTGGAGCGAGGACAGCCGCCCCTCGACACGGCCCGATCCCACACGGCGAAGGCTGAGAATGCCGCCAAATCCCATGCCGGGGCCGCCCCGGAAATAGATCGTGTCGCCGGCAACACGGCCATGCTCCGCGTTGGTGCCGGCACTCTCGCCAAGGCTCGCCCATTGGGAGAAGAGCGGTGCCATGTCCTCGTCCGGCCAATAGCGGTTGGGCGCAGTCCCGAGGCAATTGCCGCTGTCCGTCTCGTAACCGACGAGAAGGTAGTTCGGCCGCTCGATCCGCGTGCCGATGCGCGCCTGTTCGCGCAGGCCCGGGATCGGCACA
>CAYNIS010000134.1:0-1912 GCA_964397055.1 uncultured Rhodospirillaceae bacterium
GGTCTCGGCGATGGCGATCTCACTGCGGCCCCAGTCGGCGAGCGAGATGTCCTTCACCTTGTACTTGTCGGTCGCCTCCGGCGGGTGCGGGACGGGCGAAACGGCGGCGGTGGCCATGGCAGGGCTCCGGTCTCGAAGTGGTCCGGCGCTTGAACGGGACGGTGCCCTGGCGCCGGCAGAGTGGCGGGATTGCGCATTCAGATACCAATCCCCCCGCCAGACGACAAGACGGAGATAAACATATCTTTATATGTCGCCACCCGCATATCGGCGTTGCGGCAGCCGCAGGTCAGACCTCAAAGCTCATCGAAGCCGCGATCGACGAGGTCCGCGAGACCGACGCCCGCGGCTTCCGCCTCCGGCCCCGTGGCCTCGATGGTGAGGTCGGTCCCGATCGACGCGGCGAGCGTCATCAGCCCCATGATCGAACGCCCGCCCACCGTCGTCCCGTTGCGGGTCACCCTGACATCGGCGTCGAAGGTCTCGGCCAGCTTCACGAACTTGGCCGCGGCCCGGGCATGCAGGCCGCGCCGATTGGTGACCGTCACGGTGACGACGAAGGCACCGGCGTCGTTCCAGGTCACGCGCCAGCCCCCTTCATCGGCGCTTTTCCGAGGCGAGAAGGGCGGAGGCGACGTTGATGTACTTGCGCCCCGCCTCGCACGCCGCCTCGATCGCCGGGGTCAGGGCCTGGTCCCCGCGCAGGCTGGCGAGCTTGATCAGCATCGGCAGGTTCACCCCGGCCAGAACCTCGACCTTGCCCGGCTCCATGATCGAAATCGCGAGGTTGGAGGGCGTGCCGCCGAACATGTCGGTCAGGACGACCACCCCGGCCCCCTGGTCGACCCCCGCGACCTGGGCCAGGATCTCGCGCCGGCGCTGTTCCATGTCGTCATCGGGGCCGATGCACACGCTCACCATGTGGCTCTGCGCGCCGACCACATGTTCGAGCGCGGCAGCGAGTTCGACGGCGAGATTGCCGTGGGTCACCAGCACCATTCCGATCAAGCATTCTCTCCCAGGTACCGACGGAAACAGGCGGTCAGACACGATCGAGTTCGCGGTGGCCGAAGCCGACCCGATGCCCCTCGGCCGCCAGCCAGACGGCGGTCTGCTCGGTCAGGTAGACCGACCGATGCTTGCCGCCTGAGCAGCCGAAGGCAATGGTCAGATAGCTCTTGCCCTCCTGCGCGTAGCGCGGCAGCAGCGGCAACAGAAGTCGTTTCAGGTTGTCGAAGAAGCCCGGGAAGTCGGGATCGCTGGCGACATAGGCCCCGACCGCCGGATCGCGGCCGGTCATCGGGCGCAGGTCGGCGTCCCAATGGGGATTCTTCAGGAACCGGACGTCGAAGACCAGGTCGGCCTCTCGCGGGACACCGCCCCGGTAGGCGAACGACATCACATAGACGGTCAGCGCCGGTTTCTCGCCCAGGCCGAAGCGGGTCGCGAGCATCCGGCGCAGGTCGTGGATCGACAGGTCCGTCGTGTCGATGACATGGTCCGCCGCATCCCGGGCCGGTCCCATCAGGGCGCGTTCGAGCGCAATGCCGTCGAGGGCCGGCCGATCGCTGGCCAGCGGGTGGCGGCGTCGGGTCTCCGTGAAGCGCCGCTGCAGCACGTCGTCGGTCGCTTCGACGAAGACGATTTCGACCTGGCAACGCCCGGACGCGTTGAGGGCGGCAGCCCGGTCGATCAACGCCTCCGACGTGAAGCCGCGGGTCCGGCTGTCGATGCCCGCCGCAACCGGTCGCCCGCCCAGAAGGTTCTGGCTGACCAGGGGGTCGAGCAGGACCAGCGGCAGGTTGTCGACCGCCTCGTAGCCCAGATCCTCGAGGGTCTTGAGCGCGGTCGACAGGCCCGCCCCCGAAAGACCGGTGACCAGGACGACGCGCCGCCGGTCGTTGCCGCCACC
>CAYNIS010000134.1:1922-8451 GCA_964397055.1 uncultured Rhodospirillaceae bacterium
TGGCTGACCCCGATAGCGCCTGCATCAGCGCCAGTTCGACCTTGATCGCGGCCGACGGCTCGAACGGGCAAAGGCGGACCAGCGCAATCTCCAGGCCCGCGATCTCCGCCGCGGCCGGATCCGGCATCCGTTCGACCGCGTCTTGCGGGACGAGATCGACGGCGAGCGCCAGGGGCACGCGCTCGGCCACGGGAACCTTGACGAGGCCGAGGCCCCGCACCTCGATCAGGCCGGCAATCGGCGCCGGCGACGACGCGGTCAGCCGGCCTTGCACGGGATGCAGCTCAACGCGGTCGTCGGCCACCAGCATCGCCCCCCGATCGATGAGCCGAAGCGCCAGGTCGGACTTGCCCGCCCCGGGGCCCCCCCGCAGCAGGACCCCGCGCCTTTCCCCGTCGGCCGCGGCAAGGCCGACACAGGTGCCGTCGACGACGATCATCGCCGGCGACAGTGCGCCTGCCCCCGCCGAAGCGTCAACGGTGTTGGCGGCACCCGTTCGCGCGTCGCGGCGTGCTAATAGGGACACCACCAACGACGCGAGACAGGGGAGGACACGTCATGGGTCAGCTGGACGGCAAGATCGCGATCATCACCGGCGGTACCAGCGGCATCGGCCGGCGGTCGGTCGAGCGCTTCGTGGAGGAGGGGGCGACGGTCGTGTTCGCCGGCCGCCGCGCCGAACTGGGCGCGGAGATCGAGGGCAGGCTGGGTGCGAACGCGGTGTTCCATCGGACCGATGTCTCGGTCGAGGCGGAGGTGAAGGCGCTGGTCGCCTTCACCGTGGCGCGTTTCGGGCGCATCGACTGCCTGTTCAACAATGCCGGCGGCCCGGCCCCGACCGGCGGGATCGAGGGCATTCCGATCGACGCCGCGGAAAGCGCCATGCGCACGCTGTTCATGAGTGTCGTTGCCGGCATGAAGCACGTCGCCCCGGTGATGCGCGCGCAAGGTTCCGGGTCGATCATCAACAATGCGTCGGTCGCGGCGAGCCGGGCGGGCTATTCCTCCTCGGTCATCTACTCGGCGGAAAAGGCGCGGTGATCCAGGTCTCCAAATGTGTCGCGATGGAGCTCGGCGAGGACAACATCCGGGTCAACACGATCTCTCCCGGCGCCATCGCCACCGGCATCTTCGGCAAGGCGCTCGGCCTCGGCCAGGACGATGCGGAGAAGACGGCTGCGATCATCGAAAAGGCGTTCGTCGGGCGCCAGCCGATCCAGCGCGCCGGCCTGCTGGAGGATATCGCCAACGCCGCGGTCTTCTTCGCCTCCGACACCTCGTCCTTCGTCAACGGCCAGGACCTGATCGTCGATGGCGGGCTCACCACCGGGCGCCTGTGGACCCAGCAGCAGGAGGGCCTGAAGGCACTCCAGGCCCAGTTCGGCGCGCTGCCGGACTGAGGGCTGCGTCCTCGAGGATCCTTGGTGCGCGGTTGAGCCCCCCCTCTGTCCGCGCGACAAGTCGCCCGGACATCTCCCCCCGATGATCGGGGGGAGAGGGAATGGACCTCATTCAGGCTCAAGGTTCCATGTTGCCGGAACCCGCCGGAGCAGAGACCGGGAAGCACGGCGTCGGCGCCACCGACCCTCTTCCCCCGCGCCCTTCAGCGGCGGCGCGGGGGAAGTACGCCGAGCGCGAGCGAGGCGGGATGGGGGCACGGGACGGCGCCGCCCACGCCCGACCTCTCGCGGCATGGATGCTGACTTCTGCAGGTGGCCCCGGTGGGAGAGCACACTATGGACCCAAGCGGACAACGATCGGATGGTGATCGGCGCTCTCCAGATGGGCGAGGATCGCGTCGCAGACCGCATCAGTATCCCGGTCGATGGCTGCGTTCCAAAAGCGCAAGATATGCCAACCGAGACTCATCAGCTCGCCATCGGGAGCCCGATCAGGATCGCCCTCGGCATGCTGACTGCCATCGAGTTCAACGGCCAGCATCGACTCAACGCAGGCGAAATCCAGCACATAAGGTGGCACCGGATGCTGCCGACGGAACCTGTGACCGTTCAGGCGCCTGCCGCGAAGCCGCTGCCAGAGACGAACTTCCCAGGGTGTCATCCGGTCACGCAGTCTTCGGGCCTGGAAGAGCAGCCGTCGATCGGTCACCTTGGCCATCGGCCCCCTCTAAGGCAGCGGCAGGCGCACCGTGAAGACCGCTCCGGCGGTCGATCCGTCGGCGTTCCGGCGGTTCTCGGCGATGATCTCGCCGCCATGGGCACGGACGATCTGGCGCGAGATGGCGAGGCCGAGGCCGGAATGGGTGCCGAACTTCTCCGCCTTCGGCCGTTCCGAATAGAAGCGGTCGAAGATCGCCTCCAGCTTCGCGTCGGGGATGCCCGGCCCCTCGTCCTCGACCCGGATCACCGCCCAGCCGTCCTCGTCATGGGCACTCAAGGTGACCGCCCGCTCCTCCGGCGAGAACGACACCGCGTTGGTGATCAGGTTCTGGAACACCTGCACCAACCGGCTTTCGACCCCGGTCAGGGTCAGGGTCGGCGGCGGATCGTCGGTTTCGAAGCGGACCAGGGCCGGGCCGTGCCCCGCCGCCTCCCGCGTCGCCGAATGCACCTCCGCCAGGGCCGAGAGCATGGGCACGATTTCGACCGGTTCCTCGTCGATGCCCTCGCGGGAGAGCTCGGCATCGAGGCGCGAGAAGTCGGAGATGTCGGAAATCAGCCGGTCGAGCCGCTGAACATCCTCCTGGATGATGGTCATCAGCCGCTTCTGCTGGTCGCCGTCGTCGATCCGCGCCACGGTCTCGACCGCGCTGCGCAGGCTCGACAGCGGGTTCTTGATCTCATGGCTGACATCGGCGGCGAACCGCTCGATCGCCTCCATGCGCGCGCGCAGGCTCTCGGTCATCTCGCGCAGGGCGGCCGACAGCTCGCCGATCTCGTCGCCGCGGTTGGTGAAGTCCGGAATGCGGTTGTGGCGCGCGTGGCTCGCGCGCACCCGCTCGGCCGCGTCGGCCAGCCAGTAGAGCGGCCGGGCGATGGTGTTGGCGAGGTAGAGGGACAACAGCACCGTCACCAGGAGCGACGTCGCGAACACCTCCAGGATGTCGATGCGCACGCTGCGGATCGCCTCGTCGATGTCGGCGGTGTCGCGGCGCAACAGCACCACCCCCTTGATCTCCTTGAAATGCTGGACCGGGGCCGCGGCGACCAGGACGGCGTTGCCGTCGTCGCCCAGCCAGACGTCGCCGGAGATATCGCCGTCGAGGGCGGAGACCGCGTTGCGATAGGGCTCGACCGTGTCGTTCGGCGCGGTCGGGAACGGTTCGGCGTCCGGCGTGATCCGGAACATCCCGTCGATCCAGCCCTCGACCGCGACGATTATGCGGGTCGACAGGCGACCGTCCTGGGGCGGCGGCAGCTCGACCACGCGGATGACGCCGCCGTCACCGATCAGGCGGTGGCTGTCGGCGACCAGAAGCCCGGCCTGGTCGAACAGCCAAGTGCGGGTCTGGGTGGTCTCGTACAGGCGCCGGACCATCGGCCGGGCGAGCCCGGGGGCGAGGAAGTAGCGGTCGTGGCCGTCGCGCACGACCGAGCCCTCGGCGATCGCGGCGGCGAACAGCTTGGCCTGGGTCTTCAGCGCGTCGAGCTCGCTTTCGATCAGCTGCTCGTAATAGCGGCCGACGAACAGGAGCCCGCCCATCAGGACCAGGAGCGCGATCATGTTGACGGCGAGGATGCGCAGCGTCAGCGGGGAAACCGCGCGGCGCCGATGCTTGCGCGCGGTTCCCCCGGGCAGGTGACCGTCGACGCCCAGGGGTTCGCCCGGGTGGTGGACGCCGTGGATGCGGCGCGCGGGGCGATGGCGGCCGGGTACCCGTGCCGCGTCGGCCCCCTCCGCAGCCCGCTGGTCACGGCTCGGCGGCGGCGCGCGAACAGGGTCGGGGGTGAGTACGGTCATGCCATCGGCTTTCAGATCTGGCCATCGGCTTTCAAGAAATCGGCCCGGACCGGGGATCGGCGGAGGCCGCCCGGGTGCCGGTCAGCTCTCCTTGTAGCGGTAGCCGACACCGTAGAGCGTTTCGATATGGGCGAAATCGTGATCGACGTCGCGGAACTTCCGCCGCACCCGCTTCACGTGGCTGTCGATGGTCCGGTCGTCGACATAGATGTGCTCGCCATAGGCCGCGTCGATCAGCTGGTTGCGGTTCTTCACATGGCCCGGGCGCTGGGCCAGCGCCTTGACCAGCAGGAATTCGGTCACCGTCAGGTTGACCATCTTGCCGCGCCAGATACAGGCGTGGCGCGCGCTGTCCAGAACCAGGTCGCCGCGGGTCATGACCGCGTTGGGATCGTCCTTCGCCCCCTCTTCGCGCTGCGCCTCGCGCCGCAGCAGGGCGCGGATGCGTTCCACCAGCAATCGCTGGGAGAACGGCTTGGTGATGTAGTCGTCGGCCCCCATGCGCAGGCCCAGCACCTCGTCCAGTTCGTCGTCCTTGGAGGTCAGGAAGATCACCGGAATGTTGGAGTTCTCGCGCAAGCGCTTGAGGAGCTCCATGCCATCCATGCGCGGCATCTTGATATCGGCCACGACGAGGTCGACCGGCCGGGCGGTGATCCCGCGCAGCGCCTCGTCGCCGTCGCCGTAGGTCCGGATGTCGTAGCCCTCTGATTCGAGGGCGATCGACACCGACGTCAGGATGTTGCGGTCGTCGTCGACCAGCGCGATCGTCTGCGACACGGATGGAAACTCCCCTTGGTGCAACCCCGGCCGCTCAAGCTCGATGCAAGAGCCGCCGTCGAATGCTATTGCCCCAGATTATGGCACGCCACGGACATAACATGGTCGACTTCGCGTCGGGACCTTGCGGTTTTTGCAACCATTCTTCGGTGCGGTGCGGCGACGACGGGTGCGGATGGCGCGAATTCATGGTTAAGGTAGATCAAACGCTGTCGGTCCCGAATCCCGGGAGCGGCGCGCGCGAAGTTTGGGGCCGGGCGCTTTGACCGAAACTGTGCGAGGCTCAGTCCGTCGCGGGGGCGGGGATGCCGGCGGGCTCGGCCGCTGGCTCGCGGGTCTCGTGCCCTGGCAGAGGCCGCCGGGCGAACGTGCGCGCGAAGCGGTGATGGCGGCGTCCCCGGACCCGGTGGTCGTGTGGACAGAGGATGGCGGGATGGCCGGCTCGGCCGATGCCGTCGCCCTGATCGGCCGGGTCGAGGGCTTGCGCCCGGACCAGTTGGCGGCCCAGCTCGCCGGATCGGCCAGCGAGCGCATGGCGGCGGCGATCCTCGCCCTCGACCAGGACGGCATCGGCTTTCAGCAGTCCTTCGATCTCGCCACCACCGGACAACCGGTGACGGTGGTCGGCGGGCGCCGCCACGTCCACGACGGCGTGCGCGTCACGGCCCTCTGGCTGCGCGACGGGACGGAACTGGAAACCGCGCGGCTGACGGCGGAGGAGGCCGAACTCGCCGCCCAGGAAGCCGCCGCCCGTGCCGCCGACGCGGAGGCCGGGGCGCGCCGGATAACCCGCCTCCTCGATGCCGTGCCCCTGCCGCTCTGGCTGCGCGACAGCGACGGCCGGGTCGCCCTGGTCAACCAGGACTTCGCCGACGCGGTCGGCCAGGATCGGCCGGCGATCGCCGAAGACCCGGACGTGATCGCCAACGCGATCCTGGAACGCACGGGGCGCACGCTGGCCGCCGGGGCACGCGGCGACGGCGCGCCGCGGCTGGAGGATCGCAACATCGTCGTCGGCGGCACCCGCCATCGCTTCCGCATCGCGGAGGTGCCGCTGGAGGGCGAACCCGGCTGGACGGTCGGCTATGCCATCGACCGCACGGCGGAGGACAACATCCGTGCCGAACTCGCCCGGCACATCAGCGCCCATGCCGAGGTGATGCAGCAACTGCGCACGGCGATCGCGATCTACGGCGCGGACATGCGGCTCACCTTCTACAACACCGCCTGGCTGCAGCTGTGGGGGCTGGAGGCCGGATGGGCCCAGGGCCAGCCACGCCTGTCGGAGGTGCTGGAGATCCTGCGCGAGAAGCGCCAGCTGCAGGAACAGGCGGATTTCCGGCAGTACAAGCAGCAGCGCCTGGAATTCTACCAGTCGCTTCGGGAACCGTACGAGGAGCTGATCTACCGCCCCGACGGCACCATCCTGCGGATGATCGCCGTGCCCCATCCGCTCGGCGGCCTGATGTTCTCGATCGAGGACGTCTCCGGCCGGCTGTCGATCGAAAGCTCCTACAACACGCTGGTCGCGGTCCAGCGCGAGACCCTGGAGAACCTTGCCGAAGCCATCGCCGTGTTCGGCGGCGACGGCCGGCTCAAGCTCTGGAACCCCGCCTTCACCAGGGCGTGGAACCTGGCCGACGCCGACCTTGCGGACGAACCGCATGTGAGCGAGCTGGCACCGTCCCTGCAAAACGTGATCGGCGCCGACCCGCGCGACCCCGACCGGGTCGGCAACACGCTGGTCGCCCTGGTGCTCGCCCGCACCCAGCGTTCCGGCAGGGTCATCCGGGCGGATGGCACGGTCCTGACCTTCCACGCGGTACCC
>CAYNIS010000135.1:0-8444 GCA_964397055.1 uncultured Rhodospirillaceae bacterium
GGAGAGAGAAACATGAGCACGAACACTGGGACCGGCGTTGAGCAGACCGGTAAGTCGGGCGGCGACGGCTTCGGCGCGGCTGGCAACGTTTCCGCCGGCATGGCAGGTGGTGCTGCCGCCGGTGCGGCTGCTGGCGCGTCCATGCTGTCGGGTGCCGGCGCTGGCGCGGGTGCGTCGGGCGGCGAGAACGTCTCGGCGGGTGCCGCTGTCGGCGGTGCCGGTGGCGACGCCACCGACAACACCTCGATCGGCTCGATCACCATCAACTCGTAAGGGTTGACGGGGACGGCGGGTCGGCATCAGCCGGCCCGCCGTCGGTGTTTCGTGGGTAGTTTTGCTGGACTGTATTGGTTTAGTTGTTTGCAGTGGTGACAGGGTTGCCGGGTGAGCGATTTCCGGGGTCGGAGACCGGTGTGATGTCGTACGACGAAGGCGGGTTCGGCCGAACCGACACACGCACAGGCGTTGCACAGACGGGCAAGTCGGGCGGCGACGGCAGCGGTTTCGCCAGCAACCTTTCGGCCGGCGCCTCCGGCGGCGGTTTCGGTGCGGCCGGGGCGTATGCGGGCGGGTTCTCGTTTTCGGGGGCCGGGGCCTATGCCGGTGGCGGCGACAACCTGTCGGCCGGCAGGTCGACAGGCGGGTCCGGTGGCGATGCCGCCGACAACACCTCGATCGGCTCGATCACCATCAATTCCTGACGTCATCTGTCGCCGATTGTGCCCGGCGCCAGAGGTGGCGCGGGTCCGCCGTATTGACGGCGAGGGGACGATCCTCTTCGGGGGCTTTCCCCCTTCTCCTTCGCGAGCCCCCGATTCCAGGCGGCAAACGCGTCATTTCCTCGTCGAAACGGCTTGGCATGGCCCAGTGGTCCCTTATTGTACGGGCGTCCTGGACGGAAGGGGGAACCGGCCGATGGCGCTGAGCGGGGTGCCAGGCACATGACCGCGCGTGTCGCAGTTTTCGCCAGCGCTTTCGGCGGTCAGGCCGAAGAGATGTGCCAGGCGATCGAGAACGAGGGCGCGCGCGCCCAGTTCTGCGATGTCCGTGTCGGTGTCGACGACGGCACGATGGCATTCGGTGACGGTGTCACGCTGTGGCGCGACGTCGACTTCAGCGACATTCAGGCGGTCTACATCCGCCATACCGCGCCGAAAACGATCGCCACCATTCCGGGCCTGATGAACCCGGTATCGTTCGCCGAGCAGCGGGCCTCGTTCCTGGCGGCACAGACCTACAGTGCGGCCACTTACGCCTTTTTCGACCATCTGCACATGAGCGGCCGGCTGGTCGTGAACCCGCTGACCACCGCCTATATCGACCACAATTCGAAGAGCCAGTTCTACGAGCGCCTGCGCCAGGACGGCTTTCGCGCGCCGAGAAGCCTGACCACGAACGACGCCGAAGAGGCGGCGGCCTTCCTCGACATGGTCGGCGAGGCGGTGGTCAAACCGGCGATCGGTGTCGGGTCGACCCGCCTGGTGTCCGACGCGGACCGCGAACGGCTCGGCGAGCTCAAGGAAGCGCCGGCACTTTTCCAGGAACGCGTCCAGGGATCGACCGTACGCATCCATATCGTCGGCGACACCATGGTGCTGGCCCTGCGCATCCTCTCCGACACGATCGACAGCCGCACCGCACCCCAGGGGTTCGAGTACCTGGAAGTCGACCCGGTCGAGGCGGAGGCCATCGTCCGGGCGAACCGGGCCCTCGGGTTGCACTTCGCTGCCTGGGATGCCATCCTCGGCGACGATGGTAGCTTGACTTATCTCGACTGTAATCCTGGTCCGTTCGTGATGTGGATCGGTATCGAAAACCGACGGGCCGTGTTCTCACGGCTGGCTAGATACTTGGTCGCATTTGCCGAAACGGGTTCCATCATCGATGCATCTTCCCGGGTAACCCCTGTAAACCGGCGTGAGAGCGGGGTCTGATCGGCGGCCGGTCCGGGCTGTCGAGGGTGCGCCGTCGCGATTTGGGAGGCTGGTGCCTGAGCAATGGCTGATCGCTTCTACAACACGATGCAGGTTGCGGGCCTGACCGACCCGGGGCGCGTGCGTACCAACAACGAGGATTATTTCGAGATCCGCCAGGACCTCGGCGTTCTGCTTGTCTGTGACGGTATGGGGGGCCACGAGGCGGGCGAGGTCGCGAGCCACATGGCGGCCGAGGGTATCGCGGACTTCATCTACGAATACGACCCGGATTGCCTGGACGACCCGGATGAGCAGGCGGACCAGGGCGATCCGGGCGATGATCGTCCGGTCGGAACCCTGACGATCGACAAGTCCCTGAGCGTCGGCCCCGAGGATGAAGTCGCCATCGGCACCGTCCGCGAAGCGGTGCGCAAGGCGAACGAGAAGATCCAGCGGGAGAACGTCCAGCGCGGCTTCTCCCGCGGGTCCGGGATGGGCACCACCATGGTCGGCCTCTGGCTGCTCAAGGAGAGCGACCGCGTTCTCCTGTTCAATGTCGGTGACAGCCGCATCTATCGCTTCCGCGACGGCGAACTCGAACTGATGACGCGCGACCATACCCTCTATCAGGAGTGGGAGGATCGCGGTCGCGAGGGAGAGGCACCGCGCAAGAACATCATCCTGCGCGCCCTTGGCCCCTTCGCCGAGACCGAGGCGGATGTCCGGCTGGAACCGCTCAGGAAGGGGGACATCTTCGTGCTGTGCTCCGACGGGCTCACCGGCTTCGTCGAGGACGACAACATCGAGGACGTGTTGACCGAAATGGGCGACAGCGACCTCGAGGCGGCCTGCACCCGCCTGATCCAGCTCGCCAACGACGGCGGTGGGCGCGACAACATCACCGTCGTCCTCGGCCGCTGTGTCGCCACGTCGGCGGATGTATCCTCTGGCCCTGCATGAGGTCTCTGCCGGGCGGCCCTGTTCGGTCATCCGGCCGGACCGAATGCCGGTTGCCGGTCCCTGAAGCGAGGCGTTGGTAGTCCGATGGCCGAACCCGAAATCACGAAGCTGGGCAAGTACGAGATTACCTCGACCCTCGGCAAGGGGGCGATGGGCGTCGTCTACAAGGGCTACGACCGGATGCTCGATCGCTACGCGGCGATCAAGACCATCCGCCCGGACCTGCAGGAAGACGACGAGGAGTCGACGCAAGGGCGCCAGCGCTTCGAACGGGAGGCGATCGCCGCCGCCCGCATCGCCCATAACGGCATCGTCTCCGTCTACGAGTTCGGGGAAGACAACGGCATCACCTTCATCGCCATGGAATTCGTTTCCGGGCGAACCTTGAAGGACTTCTTCGACAAGGAGGAACGGTTCCCGATCGAGACCGCCGGCGACATCATGATCAAGTGCCTGGACGCCCTCGATCACGCCCATTCCAAGGGGGTCATCCACCGCGACATCAAGCCGGCCAACATCATCGTCGATGACGAGGGCAATCCGAAGATCATGGATTTCGGGATCGCCCGCATCGAAACGTCGACCATGACCCAGGTCGGCACGGTGCTCGGCACGCCATCCTACATGTCGCCCGAACAGTTCATGGGGCAGATCGTCGACAAGCGCGCCGACATCTTCTCCTGCGGGGCGATGTTCTACCAGATGCTGACCGGGGATAAGCCCTTCTCCGGGTCGATCACCACGATCATGCAGAAAGTGCTGAACGAGATGCCGACGCCGCCGTCGACACTCAATCCGCACATGCCGGCCCATTTCGACCAGGTCATCAACAAGGCGATGGCCAAGCGCCCGGGCGATCGGTTCCAGTCGGCCAAGGAGTTCGCGGACGGCATCCGCAAGGCGCTTGCCGGTCAGAGCCTGGAGGAGGACGACGACGAGGGCACGCTGGTCGCGAGTGCCGCGGCACCCGGCGCGGTCGCCGCACCGGACGAGGCCGAGGACGAAGCGACGATGGTCGATACCCGTCCGCGCCCGCCGGCTGGCGGCGGGGCGCAGGCGGCGGCGCCGAAACGTCGGGCCCCGGTCGAGGCGGAGGTCCAGGGGTCGTCTGGCGGCGGCAAGTTCGCGGCGGTGGCTATCGCCGCCGTGCTCATGATCGCGGTGATCGGGGCCGCGGTGTGGTTCCTGGTGATTGAGCCGGGCATGGACGACAACGGGGGTACCGTGGTCGCCGGCAACAACGGCGACGGGTCAAACGGGCCGACGACGCCGCCGCCCGACACCACGCCGCCCGACACGACACCGGTGGTCAACACGCCCCCGGATACGACGGCACCGCCGACCAACACCCCACCGCCGGATGCGACACCGCCCCCGCCGCCGCCCGACGTGGTGACGCCGCCGGTGACACCTCCTCCGGTTACACCGCCGCCCGATACCACGATCACCCAGCCGGTGAACGGCGGGACCACGGCGCCGGTGAACGGCGGCACGACAACGGCGGTCACGCCGCCGATTTCGACGACCCCGGATCCGCCGCCGCCACCGCCGCCCCCGCGCGGGCCGGAGGTGACGATCAGCAGCGACCACGGCGACGTGCCGACGATCGGCGTGGGCACGCCGATCAACTTCACCATGCGGGTCAGCGAACCGGCGCACATGTTCTGCTTCTACCAGGCGGGGGCGGGCAACGTGACGCGCATGTGGCCGAATGCGTTCAATGCCAACTTCCCGCAGATCATTCCCGGCCAGCCGGCGATCGTCTTCACCCCGGACCAGCAGGCCCAGGGTGCCCAGTTGATCCCGCAGGATGCCGGCACGATCGAGATCGTCACCTGCGGTGCTGCCCTGGCCGAAGGGAACCCGGCGCAGCGCATGCAGGCGGTCGACGCGGCCGTTGGCGGGGCCGATTTCGGGGCGACCACGATCTCCGATATCGAGGGGTTGCGGGCCCAGGTCGAGGCGGCGATCGGCGCCCCGATGTCCTGGTCGAACATCTACATCTCGGTCAACTGACGGCAGACTGGCAGGGCGATCAGGCAGAGCCCTGGACGCGATAGTCGGCCGCTTTCAGCCCGTGCTTCTGCAAAAGCTGGTAGAGGCGCGAGCGGGAGATACCCATCGCCTGGCAGGCCTCGCGCACATCGCCCTGGCAGCGCGTCAGGATGGAGACGACGTAGTCGCGCTCGCCCACCTCCTGCAGGGATCGCCGGGCGGTCGCAAGCCCGCTGTCCGCCGTCGGCGCCGTGGCGGCCGTGTTCTGCTGCGCGCGAAAACGGTCGACATAGCGGTCCGGCAGATCCTCGACATCGACCGGCTGCGTCGCGAAGATGTGGGCGACGTATTCGGAAATGTTCTTCAGTTCCCGGATGTTGCCGGGATAGTCGTACTGCTGGAAGAGGAAGTCGGCGAGCTTGCGCTTGATCACCGGCAACTGCTTGCGATAGCTCTGGCAGGTCCGCTTCACGAAGAATTCAAAGAGGATCGCGATCTCGTCCCGGCGCTCACGCAGGGGCGGGATGTGCAGATGGACTTGGCTCAGCCGGTAGAACAGGTCCTCGCGGAAGGTGCCCTCGCGCACCATGCGCATGAGGTTCCGGTTGGTCGCCGCGACCACGCGCACGTCGACGCGCAGGAACCTGTCCGACCCCACCCGCTGGATTTCCCCCTGGTCGAGGACGCGCAGCAACTTCACCTGCGCCTGGGGTTCGAGCTCACCGACCTCGTCCAGGAAGATCGTGCCGCCGTCGGCCTCCTCGAACTTTCCCTTGCGGTCGGCGGTCGCCCCGGTGAAGGCGCCGCGGATGTGACCGAACAGCTCGGATTCGATGACCCCCTGCGGGAACGCCCCGCAGTTGACCACCACCAGCTTCTCGCGCCGGCTGTTCAGGTGAATGATGCGGGAGAACAGCTCCTTGCCGACCCCGGTTTCGCCGTCGAGCAGGACGGTGAGGTCGGTCGGGGCGATCTTCGCGATCGTCGACAGGTTCTTGGCGATGACCGGGTTCGCGCCGACGATGCCCTCTATTTCCAGGCCGCTGTCATGTTCGCTGACCGCCTGCGGTTCGGGATCGATGTCGATCACCGCCGACGGGCTCGCCCGCTGGGTCGTCATCAGGAGGAATGTGGCGCGCAGGATGTTGAGCTCGTGCATGAGCTCGAGCTTTTCCGTCTCTGCCTGGAAGGAGGCGCGCAAGAGACGGATTTTAAGCGCCTCGATGCGGGCCACCGCCTCGCGAATGTGAGGATCGAGGTGATCCGGCAACGCGGTGGAAAGGGCGATATCCAGCGGTGCGGACGAAGCCATCGCTCTGTTTGACAAAGCAGGAAGGGAAGGGCGGTTCTTACGCCGGCGTCGGATGACAAAAAGGGGCCAGCCCGGTGGGCCGGCCCCTCTTGCCGAAGAGGCTGTCCGAGCGGATCAGGTGCCGGCGCGGAACTGAACGCGGCGGTTGACGCCGGCATTCGGGTTCGACGCGTCGAGCAGTTCGGTCTCGCCCTTGCCGACGACGGAGATGTTGGTCGCCGGGATACGGTGGTTCTGCATCAGGTAGCTCTTCACCGCCTCAGCGCGGCGCTGCGACAGCACCATGTTGTAGCCGGCATCGCCCGAGGCGTCGGTGTGACCCTCGACAACCAGCTTCGCCCCCGGGGTCGAGGACATGCGCTGGCCGATCTGGTCGAGCACCGAGCGGAAGTTGGCCGGGATGTCATAGGAGTTGACGGCGAAGTTGATCTGCAGGCCGATCGCCGGCGGCGGCGCCGCGGCGGCAGCCTGGGCCTGGCCACCCTGCGGGCGCATCATGATCTGACGCGTCTTCGGGGCGTTCGGATCCGGGATCAGGTTGTTCAGCTGGTCGGACGACAGGCCCTGGGACGGGTCGACCATCTGGACCGATGACTGGGCCTGGGCGCCATTGGCGGCGAGGCCGAGGCCGGCGGCGACAACCGCACCGAGGGCGACGTAGCGCGCGGTGTGAGCGAATTTCGTGATCATGGCTCTCCCCTTATGATCTGAATGGCGTGTTCGAGGTTCATGGTTCTGGTCAGGCAAGACTTCCGGTCGGTTCCTGCGTCAACTCTCCGTGTCGCGAGCGGTTCCATGGCTCTGCCCTGAGCTTTCCGCGGCCTGTCCCGACACCGCCCCTCTCCTGCGGTTCGGACTGGACCGGGTCGACCCTGGCCACTTGGTCCCGCCCCTTGCGTCCTGACAATCCGTCAGAGCCGCGAGGCACAAAGCGTCAGCGAAGAAACCCTTCATCCTTGTTTCCAACACCACCGGTTCTGCCCGGTGCAGTCGCATGACGGATCTTCCGGTGGTCAAATCCTGGCTTGCCTGGAGCACGGGTGCTGCGGCCGGTCCGCGTGCCACTGCCCGCGGCGCGACCGCCGTGCTCCCCTTGCGCAAGTCAGCAAGGCCCAACCTTCTGACAATGACGACATACCTTCTTTTTGCTGAGGCATTTTGACTTTTCAAGGGCGGGTCCCGCCACTTTGCCGTCGTGGTTGCGTCACGCCGGTGGACGTGTTTTATCCTCGCGCTCGCCCATTCGATCGGGCGGGCCGAGGGTTGCCTTCGAAGGTACGCGCCATGAGCGAAGAATCAGAAGACCAAACCATCGTTTCAGGTGGCGAGGCCGCCTCTGCCGCGGTCGCTGCTGCGACCGCCGGCGGTCGCGGGCATGGCATCCTTTCCGCTCCCAAGGCGCGGCTTACCTGCACCGACAGCTCCCAGATCGAGGGGCAGCCGTCGAACTTCGAAGTCATCCTGGATCGCGACGATGACTTCGTCGTCGGCCGTGACGAGGGCGTTTCGGTTCCGATCCGCTCTCGCAAATTGTCGCGCAAGCACGCCCGTGTCTTCGTCGGCTCCGGCAACTGGGGTGTCGAGGATTTGCAGAGCACGAACGGCGTCATGGTCAACGGTCAGCGGGTATCGACCGCGTGGCTGCGTCATGGTGACGAGGTGAAGTTCGGCCCGATTTCCTTCCGGTTCCAGCTTGACCGGATCGACCTCGCGGGGGCGGCGGCTCCGGCCGCGGGTCCGGTCCTGCACCAGCAGGCCGACGCGACGGAGGACGAGTCCGAACGGACCATGGCGTTCGGGTCCGGCCGCGCTTCCGGCGTGCTTCTGGAAGCGATGTCGACCCAGGAGGACACCTCCGCCGACGAAAAGGACGGCCTGCACGAGCAGACCAGCGATCGCAAGAAACAGCAAATCCGGGACCAGAACACGAAGAAGACGCCCTGGGGCACCTATGTCTTCGTCCTTCTCCTCCTCGCCGCCGCCGGCGCCGGCGGCTACTACTATTCGACCCTGACGCCGGACATTTCGCTGGGTGCGGCGCGGTCCGCGGCGCGTGACGTCAAGGAAGCGATCGCGGCGGTCTCCGCCAACGCCCGTGCCGATCAGGACTTCACCGACGAGGTCGACCGGCTGGAAACTGCCATCGCCGAACTGGACCGCGAGATCGCCCAGCTCGGCCCGCAGCCGCCGGCCTTGGTGAAAAAGGCGGAGTTGGAGGTGCTGGCCTTTGAGCGGCGTTTCGCCATGGCCCTGCCAGCCCC
>CAYNIS010000136.1:0-8385 GCA_964397055.1 uncultured Rhodospirillaceae bacterium
GGTGCCGGCCGATCTGCGCCTGATCGAGGTGCGCGGCCTGAAGACCCAGGAAGCGATGCTGACCGGGGAGTCGGTCGCGGTCGAGAAGGCGGTCGATCCGGTCGCCGCCACCGCGCCCATCGCCGAGCGCCTGTCGATGGTGTTTTCCGGCACCATGGTCGCGGCCGGCCAGGGCCGTGGCATCGTCGCCGCCACCGGGGCCCGGACCGAGATCGGCCGGATCAGCGGCCTGATCGCCGACGTCCACACCCTCGACACGCCGCTGATCGTCCAGATGGGGGCGTTCGCGCGCCTGTTGACCGGGTTCATCCTGATCGTCAGCGCGCTCATCATGATCTATGGCCTGAACGTCACCGGATACGGTTTCCAGGAACTGTTCATGGCGGTGGTCGGGCTCGCTGTCGCCGCGATCCCGGAGGGGCTGCCCGCGATCCTGACCGTGACGCTGGCAATCGGCGTCCAGGCCATGGCCCAGCGCCACGCCATCGTCCGCAAGCTGCCGGCGATCGAGGCCCTGGGATCGGTCTCCGTCATCTGTTCGGACAAGACCGGGACGCTGACCCGCAACGAGATGACGGTCGCCAGCATCGCGACATCCGACCATGCCTATGCCGTATCCGGCACCGGCTATGCGCCCCATGGCGGTTTTTCCGCCGACGGCCAGGAGATCTCCCTCGAGCGCCATCCGGAAATCGTCTCTCTCGCCCGTGCCGCCCTCATGTGCAGCGATGCCGACCTGGTGGCGGAGGGTCCGAACGACTGGAAGGTCGTCGGCGACCCGATGGAGGGCGCGCTGGTCGCCCTGGCCGCGAAGGCCGGCCTCGACGCCCATCACGAACGTCAGGCTTTGCCGCAGACCGACGCCATCCCGTTCGACAGCGAACACCGCTTCATGGCGACGCTGCATCATGACCACACCGGGGCTGCGGCCATCTACGTCAAGGGGGCACCGGAGCGCCTGTTCGAGATGGCGACCAGCGAACGCCGCGCGTCCGGCGACATGGTGCCGATCGACGTCGAGGGCTGGCGGCACCGGGTCGACGAGCTTGCGGCCGAGGGACAGCGGGTGCTGGCGATCGCGATCAAGCGGACGACCAGCGAGCATGCCGATCTTCGGTTCGAGGACGTCGAGGGCGGTTTGACGCTGTTGGGGCTGGTTGGTCTCATCGATCCGCCGCGCGAGGAGGCGATCACGGCCGTCGCCGAATGTCTCGCCGCGGGCATCCGGGTCAAGATGATCACCGGCGACCATGCCGGCACGGCGGCCGCGATCGCCCGCCAGCTCGGCTTCGCCAACCCCTCCGACGTCCTGCAGGGCGCGGATATCGACGTCCTCGACGCGGAGACGCTCAAGTCCCGCGCCATGGATGTCGACGTCTTCGCGCGCACGACGCCGGAACACAAACTGCGACTGGTGGAGGCGATGCAGGACGCAGGGGCGGTGGTTGCGATGACCGGCGACGGCGTCAACGACGCGCCCGCGCTGAAACGCGCCCATATCGGCATCGCCATGGGCCAGAAGGGCACGGAGGCCGCGAAGGAGGCGGCGGAGATCGTTCTCGCCGACGACAATTTCGCGACCATCGCGGCGGCGGTGAAGGCCGGCCGCACCGTCTACGACAACCTCACCAAGGCGATCGTCTTCCTGTTGCCGGTCAACGGCGGGGAGTCGATCAGCCTCGTCGCCGCGCTCCTCATGGGGCTGACGCTGCCGATCACGCCGCTTCAGATCCTGTGGGTCAACATGGTGAGCTCGGTCCTGCTGGCGATGACGCTCGCCTTCGAGAAGTCGGAGCCGGGGGTCATGCGCCGGCCGCCGCGCCTTCCCGGTCAGCCGATCCTGTCCGGCTTCGTCGTGTGGCGCGTGGTGTTCGTCTCCGCGCTGTTCTCCGCCGGCATCTTCGGCAAGTTCGCGCTTGCCGAGATTCAGGGTGCTGACGTCGCCGTGGCGCGCACGATCGCCGTCAACACCCTGGTGGTGATGGAGGTCTTCTACCTGTTCTCCGTGCGCTACCTGAACGGCACGTCGCTCACCGCCACCGGCTTTTCCGGCACCCGGCCGGTCCTCTACGCGGTCACCGCCGTGATCCTGCTTCAGCTCGGCTTCACCTACATCCCGGCGATGGAGGACTTTTTCGATACCCGTCCACTCACCATGCTTCAGGGCCTGCAGGTAATCTCCATCGGGGTCGCCGTCCTTCTGGTGCTCGAGCTCGAGAAGCGCATCCGCTGGGCGATCGTCGGCCGGCCTGTCGCACCGGTCGACCGCCCGGTTGCCAGCCGGAGTGCCGAAGTGGTCTCCTGATCGCCGAGTGGGAGACAGCGGGCGGGACCATGGCAACGCGGATCGAGAATGGGGTGGTGATCGCCTGGATCGACGGCCGGCATCAGGTCGTCGACCCGGGCCTCGTCGTCTTCGACGGCAACGCCATCGTCTATGCCGGCCCGCCGGAAGCAGGTCCTCCGGCGGCACCCGACGACCAGTTCGTCGAGGCGACGGATCGCCTGATCATCCCCGGCCTGGTCAACGCCCATCTGCACGTCACTGACACCGCCTTCACCAAGGGTTTCCTGGAGGACACCGGCGGCGGCAACAAGGGTGCCACCGGCTATCTCGGCTTCCATTCGCTCTATCGCGTGCTGCCCCAGGTGCGCCACGCCGCCGACGGGGAAGCCCAGGCGGCGGCGGCGGCCTGTGCCTTCGCGGAGCTCGCGCGCACCGGCTCGACCACGGTCGTCGAACTCGGCTTCGATGCGGAGATTGGCGGCGGCGGCGACATTCGCCTGACCGAGCAGGTAGCGACCATCGGGGCGGAGACGGGCTTGCGGGTCTATTCCGGCCCGCGCTACCGCACCTGGCACTATGGCGACGACGGGTCGGGCGGCGTCTTCTACGAGGCCTATCCGAACCAGGGGCGCGACCGCTTCGACGCCTGCGCCCGGTTCGCCCAGGACTGGAACGGGAAGTACGACGATCGCCTGCGCACGATGCTGGCCCCGGGCCAGATCGATACCTGCGCGCCCGACCTCTTGCGCGACACGCGGGCGCTTGCCGATCGGCTGAAGCTGCCGATCCAGATCCACGCCGGCCAGTCGCCCAACGAGTTCAACCGGGTGAAGGAGACCCAGGGGCGGACCACGATCGAGTTGATGATGGAAACCGGCCTGCTCGGCCCGGACTTCATCATCGGCCACGGCCAGGTGTTGTCGACGGGGGCGGATGCCGCGCGCATCGGCGACCATGAGGTGACGGCCCTCAGCGAGAGTGGCACGACCATCTGTCACCTGCCCTGGGTCAAGGCGCGGCGCGGGCACCTGATCAACTCGATCCAGAAGTACCGGGACATGGGCATTCGCCAGTGCCTCGGCACCGACACCCACCCGTTCGACCTGATCCACGAGATGCAGGTGGCGAGCGTCATGGCCAAGGTCGCGGAAAACGACGTCGGGGCCGCCCCGGCCGTCGACGTGTTCGAGATGGCGACGGCGGGCGGCGCCGATGCCCTCGGCCGGGGCGATCTGGGACGGCTGGCGGCGGGGGCGAAGGCGGACATCGTGTTCGTGCGCCTGGACACGCCGAAGGCCGCCCCGGTCTACGACCCGTTCAAGTTCCTGGTGATGAATGCGACCGGGGAGGACGTCGACCGGGTCATCGTCGACGGCCGCACAATCGTCGCCGACGGCCGGGTCCTGACCCTCGACGTCCACGGCGCGGTCCAGGCGCTCAACGCCGCCGGCAGCCGTGTGCGCGCTCGCCTGGACCTTTAGAGCAGTTTCCAGCCGGACGGGATCGGCCCGGCGGTTTGGAAGACGCTCAAACTATTGAACTGACGCGCAAATCGTCGTCGCGGACTGATCCGGTCCGCGTCCGATTTGCGGTAGCGTGCACGCTTACGGCCGGGTGTTAGAGAGTCCGTAGTCGCAACCGGGTCATGATGGCGGGATCGCCAAGAGACCTGGAGGCAATGGCCATGGCCGGGAAGCCCGCAAGCATCATCGTCACCCTGGCCGGCGCGGTTGCAGCGGCCCTCAGCCTCGCTGGCGCTCGGTTCGTGGCGCAGAACGCGGCCAGCCTAATACCTGCCGCTCGGCTCGATGTCGGCTCCAGGCAGGTTGACGCAATCGTCGACTCCATTCCTGGCGCAATCACCTGACGCCCCGCTTTACGACGTGATCGAGGCCGATTTTCCCGATGCCTATGCGACGGCACGCGCGACACTGGCCGACCTGGTCCGAAGCAATGCGTCGGAGGAAAGGGGCTTCCGCGTCATGGCCGACACCATGGCAGCAGTCCGACGGGGCTATTCCCACCACGCGGCTCTGGCGCCCGACCCCGCTCTGAAGCAGGTGATCGCCGACCAGGTGGCGATCTTCGAGGCGATGGCGTCGAACCCGCTGACCTGCAACGAGATCATGTTCCGCGGAGTGGCCGCGGTCGACCTCGCCCAGGCGATGTCCATGGATCTGGACCACATTCGCACCGCCGCGATCTCCATCTTCCGCGCGATGGCGGCTGGTCGCGACAATCCGGTATCGCGGCGCAGGCCGACCGATGCGGACCGTGATCGGCTGCAGGCCCATGCCTACGCCAACGGCATGACCGATGCGGATTTCGACCTGATTGCCGATCCCAGGCTCGACGACCCGCGTCTCTGCGGGGCGGTCATCGACCTCTACCGGAACGCCAACAGCGCGACGTTCAAAGGGGCCGATCGCGTCCGTGCGGAGATGGTGACCGGCTTCCTCTCCCATTGAGCGGTTTGCGGACCCGTGTCAGCCGCCCCCGCAGTCAGGTGGGCACCCAGCGGAAGCCGTCGCCGTCCGCATGCACCTTGCCGGTGAACGGCCCGGCAAAGTGGGAGGGGAACACCAGCGCGTCCCGCTCCACGGCCAGTTCCAGGATGCGCCGCCGGGTCCGTATCGCCTCGACCGGGTCCTCGCAGAAGCGCGTGCTCCAGTCCGGTCGGTAGACCTGGATCGGGTGGTGCATCGCGTCCCCGAAGAACAGGGCCCGCGCGCCGGCGGAGGAAAGGTCGAGGGCGACGTGTCCCGGCGTATGCCCGGGCGCCGCCTCGACCACAAGCCCGTCGGTGAGTTCGTAGCCCGGCTCGATCGTCTGGGCGAGGCCGGCGTCGATGATCGGGGCGATGCTGTCCTCGAGCACGCCGGCGTTGAGGCCCTGCTGCGTTGCCGGTGCCATCGCGTAGTCGAGGTCCGTCCTGGAGAAGATGTAGCGTGCGTTGGGGAAGGTCGGCACCCAGCGCCCGTTGTCGAGCCGGGTGTTCCAGCCGCAATGGTCGACATGGAGGTGCGTGCAGAACACAGTGTCCACATCCTCCGGCTTCAGCCCGGCCTCCGCCAGCCGCGTCAGATAGGGCGTGTCCAGCATGTGGAAGCGCTGTGAGCCGGGCCGGTTCTTGTGGTTGCCGCCGCCTGTGTCGACCAGGATAACGCGGCCGTTCAGGCGAATGACCCAGCTGTGAAAGCTGGCCACCAGAAGGCCGCTCGCGACATCGAAATGGTCGGGCACCAGCCAGTCGCGGTGCTGATCGAGCGCGCCGGCTTCGAAATCCGGCAGCAGGTTGAAGGGGTCGAAGGACGGCCCGAACGATTCCTCGACCCGGGTGACGGTGGCGTCCCCAACCCGGCGGGTGACGGTGGCTGTCGTCATCGCGACTGTCCCCTTGTCACGCGTTGGCCATCGGCGGCAGCGCGATCGGGTGTACCGCCTCATAGGCCGCCGCCGCGTTCAGGACCCTGACATCATCGAACATCGGTCCGACGATCTGCAGTCCGGCCGGCAGGCCGTCCGGTGTCAGGCCGCAGGGGATGGTTGCCGCCGGCTGCTTGGTCAGGTTGAACGGATAGGTGAAGGGCAGCCAGTCGATCCATTCGGTCGGGCCGTCCTGATAGGGATGGTCCTTTTCCACCCCGAACGCCTGGACGGGCAGGGTGGGGGTGAGAAGCAGGTCGTAAGTCTGGTGGAAGGCCGCCATCTGCCGGCCGAGGGCGGCGCGCTCGACCATCAGCTTGGCATAGGTCATCATGTCGGTCGCCCGGCCCTGGGCGGCCTGGTCGAGCATGGTGGGGTCGACCTCCGCCCGCTGGGCCTCGGTCATCCGGCCGACGGTGACCGCCGCGCCGACCACCCAGATCGCATGTTCGATCTCCTTCGCGTTCGGCAGGTCGAGCGTCACCTCCTCCACCGTCGCCCCGAGGTCGACGAAGACGCCGACGGCCTTGCGCACGAGGTCGATGATCGCCGGTTCGACCGGTGCCCGGTTGATGGTATGCGCAAACGCGATACGCATCCCTTTCACCCCCTCGCCCAATCCAGCGGCATAGTCCACGTCGGCTGACGGCAGGCTCATCCAGTCCCGCGCGTCCGCCCCCGCCAAGACGTTCATCATGAGCGCCGCATCCGCGACCGTGCGGGTCATTGGGCCAACATGGCTGACGTCCATGAACGGGGAGGGCGGGTAGATGGGGATGCGCCCGAAGCTCGGCTTGTGGGCGAAGATGCCGGTGAACGCACCGGGGATACGCACCGATCCGGCCCCGTCGGTACCGACATGCAGCGCCCCCATGCCGAGCGCCGCCGCGGTCGCCGCCCCGCCGGAGGAGCCGCCGCAATGGGTGCCCGGGTTCCACGGGTTGCGGGTGAGACCGGTCAACGGTGAATTGGTGACGCCCTTGTGGCCGAACTCCGGCGTGGTGGTCTTGCCGAGGAGGACAGCACCATGGGCACGCAGCCGCTCGGTCGACGGCGCATCCTCGTCCCACTTGCCGTCGTTGTGGACGGTTTTCGACCCACGCAGGGTCGGCCAGCCCTTGGTAAGCACAAGGTCCTTGATTGTCGCGGGCACGCCGTCGACGAGGCCCATCGGCTCGCCCCTGGTCCACCGCGCCTCGGACGCACGGGCATCGACGATCGCGGCCTCGGCATCGACGAGGCAGAAGCCGTTGATCGCCGGATCCAGCCGTTCGATCCGATCGAGGCAGGCGCGCGTCACCTCAACCGGGGACAGGGTCTTCGCGCGGTACGCCGAAACGAGCTCGGTCGCGGACAGAAGGGCGGGATCGCTGGCGGACATGGGTCTGGCGGCTCCTGGCGGGCAAGGATCATCTCGCATGCCATCAAAGCCGCTCCGCACCGCCCCTGTCGAGCCCGGCGGGGGCACCATCCTGCCCGGCGCGGCCCTGGGCCCGCCGGCTGTTCCCGGCTGTTCCGGGCTATTCCGCGGCGATCCGGACCGGCTGGAAGCGCCGATAGTGGCTCGCCATGCGTTCCAGGCCCAATCCGGCATAGACACCGGCGAGGCGCCGGTGGGTCTCCGGGATGTTCGGGCGCGACTGGCGGCGCAATTCCAGAAGCTGCTGCGCCATCGCGAGGTCGCCGGCGCGGACGAGGGCATCGACCTCGATCTGGTGGAAAAGATCGCGCTGGGCATGGCTGCCGCCGATCAGGAGAAGGCGCGACATCGCCGGCTGCAAGTGGGCCGCCGCCGCGCGCGCATCGCCCGTGGCGTGGGCGAGGAGGCCGCGCGCCACCGGCAAGGCGACCTCCCGCCAGGCCGTACGCCGGATCGGCGGGCAGATGGTGGCCTCGACCTCCATCGCGTCGATGTAGGCCTGCGCCGCCGGCCGGCCCGCCCGGGCGAGGGCCAGGACGTAGTGGAGGGCGAGGAACGGCTGGGTCAGGTCGATGCCGCGGGCCTCGATGTGGTCCGCGACATCGGCCCAACGGGTGCCGACATGGACGTCGCGCAACTCCAGTCGCGCCAGGAGGGCGGCGGCCCCTGCCTGATCCTGCGAGTATTCCTTCCAGACGCCCCAGATATGGTTGTCGTAGAGGTCGAGGACCCGGCCGTGCTCGTCGCGGTCGAGGTGGAACAGGGCGACGTGCCACCAATTGTGTGTGACCATGAAGGAATTGAGCGCGGCCCAGGTGTCCGCGACCGAGGTCATGAAGCGCACGCCCTCGTCCACTCGCCCTTGCGTTTCCATGACATGGGCAAGCGCATGATGCGCCCAGGCGTCGTCGGCCTGGATTTCCAGCGCCCGGCGAGCTGCGTCCTCCGCCTCCTCGATCAGGTGGCACTGCTCGAAGCCGAAGGCGGCGAGGCCATGGAAGTAGGGCATGTTCTCGTTCGCCGGGCGGGCATGCTCGGCGAGCCGAAGCAGGCCGGCACAGTCGCCCAGGTTGAAGTGGTGATACTGCCCGACCTTGACCATCGCGAGGTCCTGGGGAGCTGTGCGCGCCAACTCCTCATGCAGCTTGAGCGCGGTGGCGATATCGCCGTCGACCCAGGCCCCGATGGCGGCGACGACCTGTTGTTCCCGGCGTGTCGCCCGGGCCGCCTGGGCGCGGGCGCGGGCCAGGTA
>CAYNIS010000137.1:0-8277 GCA_964397055.1 uncultured Rhodospirillaceae bacterium
GGTTTTCCGACAGGAAGCCGTAGCCCGGGTGGATCGCATCCGCCTCCGTCAGTTTCGCGGCGTCGATCAGGGCGTCGATGTCGAGATAGCTTTCCGCCGCCGGCGCCGGGCCGATCCTCACCGCCTGATCGGCCATGGCGACATGCGGGGCATCGGCATCGGCGTCCGAATAGACCGCCACCGTCTCGAACCCCATCGCCTTTGCCGTCGCCATGATGCGGCAGGCGATCTCGCCGCGGTTGGCGATCAGGATCTTGGTGAAGTCGAGCGAGCCGATGGGCATGGTCGATCAATCCCGTGAGGTCGGCATGGTGCCCATGGTCTTGGAAAGGATCTGCAGCATCACCTCGTCCGCCCCGCCGCCGATGGAGGCCAGGCGGCCGTCCCGGAACGCGCGGGTGATCCAGGTTTCCGTGACATAGCCCATGCCGCCCCAGTACTGCAGGCAGCCGTCGATGATCTCCCGCAGAAGGCGCCCGCCCTTCAACTTCGCCATGGAGGCGAGCGGGGTGACGTCGGCCCCATGGATGTAATCCTCGACCGCGCGGTAGCAGAGCGAGCGCAGAAGCTCGACCTCCGTCTTGAACTCGGCGAGGCGGAAATGGACGACCTGGTTGTGCAGGATCGGCTTGCCGAAGGCGATACGCTCGCGGGTGTAGGCGATCGTCTCCTCGATCGCCCGTTCCATGACACGGAGGCCGGAAAGCGCCCCCCACAGGCGCTCCTCCTGGAACTGCTCCATCTGATAGATGAAGCCGCGCCCCTCCTCCCCGATGCGCCAGCGCCGGGGCACGCGCACATCCTCGAAGAACAGTTGGGCGGTGTCGGACGAGCGCATGCCGAGCTTGTCCAGCTTCTTCACCACCTTGACACCCTTGGTGTCCATCGGCAGGCAGATCAGCGTCTTGTTCTTGTGGACCGGGCCGTCGGTTTCGGTGTTGGCCAGCACGCAGCACCAGTCGGCCTGGGTGCCGTTGGTGGTCCACAGCTTGCCGCCGTTGATGACGTAGTCGTCGCCGTCCTTCCTGGCGGTGGTCTTGATGGAAGAGACGTCGGAGCCCGCCCCCGGTTCCGACACGCCGAGGCAGGCAACGAAATCGCCGGCGACCGAGGGTGCGAGGAACTCGGACCGGACCTCGTCGGAGCCGTGCTTGGCGAGGGCGGGGGTCGCCATGTCGGTCTGGACGCCGATCGCCATCGGCACCCCGCCGCAGGAAATCCGCCCGAGCTCCTCCGCCATCACCGCGGAATAGGAGTAGTCGAGGCCCATGCCGCCGTATTCGACCGGCTTCGAAACGCCAAGGAAGCCGGCATCCCCGAGCTTCTTGAAGAGATCGTGCGCGGGGAAAATCCCGGCGGCCTCCCAGTCGTCGACATGGGGGTTGATCTCGGTCTCGATGAACCGGGTCAGGCTCTCACGCAGCTGGGTGTGCTGTTCGGTGAACTGCATGGCGATGGGCTCTCTCGAAGTCGGGCCTACATCCTGGCGACGCCGAAGGTGTTGGGGCGCAAGGGGCGCTGTTCCGCCTCCCGGCAGATGTCGAGGCAGAGGGCGAGCACCCGGCGCGTGTCGCGCGGGTCGATCAGGCCGTCGTCCCACAGCCGTGCGGTGGCGTAGAGGGCGGTCGACTCTCCCTCCATCCGCTCGGTGATCTCCGCCTCCATGCGGTCGAGGGCGACCTGATCCACCGGCACGCCGTCACGGCGCCACTTGCCCTCGGTCACGATCGACATGACCTTGGCGGCCTGGACGGGTCCCATGACCGCGATCCGGTTGTTGGGCCAGGCGAAGATGAAGCGGGGATCGAAGGCACGGCCGCACATGCCGTAGTTGCCGGCGCCGAAACTCGCCCCGACATGCAGGGTCAGTTGCGGCACCGTGGCATTGGCGACCGCCTGGATCATCTTGGAGCCGTGCTTGACGATGCCGGCCTGTTCCGCCTCCTGCCCGACCATGTAGCCGGTGGTGTTCTGGAGGTAGAGGATCGGCGTCGCCGACTGGCAGCAAAGCTGGATGAACTGCGCCGCCTTCTGCGCGCCCTGGGCATCGATCGGGCCGTTGTTGCCGATGATGCCCAGCGCATGGCCCTCGATCGCGGCATGGCCGCAGACGGTATGGCCGCCGAAGTCGGGCTTGAAGTCCAGGAAATCGCTGTCGTCGACGACGCGTGCGATGATCTCCTTGACGTCGATCGGCCGGCGGTAGTCGACCGGCACAACGCCCAGAAGCTCGTCCGGATCGTAACGCGGTTCGCGGAACGGCTTGCGCGTCAGGCCCGGCAACTGGTCGTTCCAGGGCAGCTTCGCCATGATTTCCCGGGCGATGCGGATACCGTCGGCGTCGTCCTCGGCGATGTAGTCGCCGACGCCGGAAAGGGTCGTGTGCATCTCCGCCCCACCCAGGTCCTCGTCGAGGGCGATTTCCCCGGTTGCGGCGCGCAGGAGCGGCGGGCCGGCCAGGAAGACCTTGGCCTTTCCGCGCACCATAACCGTGTAGTCGGAGAGGCCCGGGATGTAGGCGCCGCCCGCCGTCGAGGAGCCGTGCACCACGGTCACCTGCGGAATGCCGAGCGCCGAGAGCCGCGCCTGGTTGGCGAAGCCGCGTCCGCCCTCAACGAAGGTTTCCGCCTGGTAGGCGAGGTTGGCGCCGCCGCTTTCGACCAGCGTCACCCGCGGCAGCCTGTTGACGATGGACAACTCCTGGCTGCGCAGGTTCTTGGCGAGACCCATCGGCGCAATCGTGCCGCCCTTGATCGCCGCGTCGGAAACATGGATCACCGAGCGGATGCCGGAGACGTAGCCGACGCCGACGATGACGCCGCCGCCCTGGATGTTGCGGTCGCCGTCGTCGTCATGCATGCCATAGCCGGCGAGGGTCGACAGTTCCAGCCAGGGGGAACCCCGGTCGAGCAACAGGGCGAGCCGTTCACGCGGCAACAGCTGGCCGCGCCCGTGGAAGCGGTCGCGCTGGCGGTTGGACGTCTCACGCACGCGTGCCTCGAGCGCGCGGAACCCCTCCACCAGCGCCAGCATTTCCGACCGGTTGCGTTCGTAGGTCTCGTACCCGGTGATGATGCGGCTTTCGATGACGGCCATCAGGCTCCCGGTTCCTCCAGCACCTTCGGCGTCTTTGCCAGGTGGAATCCGTCGTACTGGGGCGCCGGTGCCCGGCGCGCGTGCTTGGTCGGATACTCGACCCAGGGAAAGCGCAGGTTCGGGACACCGCCGTCGACCCGGAGCGTGGTTCCGGTGACGAACCATGCCCCCGGCGACAACAGGAAGACAATCGCCGACGATACCTCGCTTTCCGTGCCACCGCGCCCGGGCGGGGCAATCTCCTTGAACTGTCGGCGGATCATTGGGCCGATTTCGGCCGGGTAGGTGTCCATGCCCGACGACATGATCCAGCCGGGGGCGACCGCGTTGACCCGGACGTTGGCGAACGCCCATTCGCAAGCCGCACTTTCGGTAAAGCTCATCATGCCGGCCCGCGCCGCTCCGGAATGGGCCATGGAGGGCATGCCGTTCCAGATGTCGGCGATGATGTTAACGATGCCGTGCTGGGCCCCGCCCAGGCCGCTTTCGCGCATGAACTGCTGGAAGCATTCGCGCGCCATCAGGAAGCCGCCGGTGAGGTTTGTCTTCACGACAGCCTCCCAGCCCTTCAAGGAGATATCCTCGACATGGGCGGCGAACTGGCCGCCGGCATTGTTGACCAAGTGGTCGATGCGGCCGAACCGCTCCAGGATCGCGGTGACCGTGGCTTTCACCCCGTCCTCGTCGCGGATGTCGACGCTGAAGCCGTGGGCCGTGCCGCCGGCCTCCGCGATTTCCGCCTGGACCGCCTCCAGCTTCTCCGGCTTGCGGCCGACCAGGGCGACGCTGGCGCCGAGGCCGGCCAGTTCGTGGGCGGTGCAGCGGCCGATGCCGCTGCCGCCACCGGTGACGATGGCGACCTGCCCGTCGAACAGGCCCGGACGAAAAACCGAGCGATACGGTGATTGCGGTTCCTCGGACATCGTGCCCGTTTCCTCCCCGCTGTCCCGAGAAATGACAGTTGCCGGATTGGTCCGGTCTTGTCGGGGACAGCGGAGCCGAGCCTAAGGGGTGCCCGAGGCGCCCGCAAGCGCCCGGCCGTTCAGAGGATCCGTTGCGTGTCGTCGGTCACGGGTCAGTCGATGATGTGGTGGCCGCCGTCGACATAGTGCAGGCCGCCGGTCAGGTTCTTCGCCTCGTCCGAGACCAGGAAGCGGGCGAAAGCTCCGCAATCCTCGATCGTGACGGCGCGGCGCGTCGGGGTTTCCGCCATCACCGCCTTGGTCAGCGCATCGAAATCGTGGAGGCCGGATGCGGCGCGGGTCTGGATCGGCCCTGGCGACAGCGCATGCACGCGGATGCCCTTCTCCGCCAGTTCGTCCGCCGCATATTTCACACAGCATTCGAGGGCGGCCTTGACCGGCCCCATGATGCCGTAGTTCCGCACCACCTGAACGGCCCCGTAGAAGGAGACACAGAGCAGCGTCCCGCCCTCGGTCATCAAGGGTTCCGCCAGGCGCGCCATGCGCAGGAACGAATGGCAGGAGATGTCCATGGCGAGCGAGAAGCCCTCGCCGGAGGAGTCGACGACGCGGCCGTGCAGGTCACCCTGCGGGGCAAACGCGATCGAGTGCAGGAGGAAGTCCAGCCGCCCCCAGCGGTCGCGCACGGTTTCGAACAGGGCGGCCATCTGGTCGCCGTCGCGAACGTCGAGCGGCATGATGAGGTCCGCGCCGATCGCCTCCGCCGGCGGCCGGACATAGGGCTCGGCCCGCGCGTTCTGGTAGGTGATCGCGAGGTCCGCCCCGGCTTCGCGAAAGGCCCTGGCGCAGCCATAGGCGATCGACTTGTCGTTGGCGATACCGACGATAACGCCCTTCTTGCCGGCGAGGTTCATGGCCACCCTCATTCGCTGCAGTGCAACAATGAGGGCGACCATGGACGCCAAGATGCAAACGCCGGGTAAACGTCGGACGACGGGCAAGCCCAGGATCAGGCGACCTTGGCCTTGATCCGCTCCTTCGGTTCGCGGTCGGGCCCGGTGACCCTGGTCACGTCGACCAGATCCTCGCCCTTGATCGCCAGGCCCTTTTCGCTGAGCGCGGTCTGCCAGCCGTTGCGCGAGCCGATATCCGGACGGGACAGGAGGCCCGCCTCTTCCTCCTTCGCGGTCAAGGCGGCAAAGGCGTCATGGCGCGGATGCCGCTCGGAGACGAAGGTCTCCTTGCGGTGCAGGATCCAGGGGTTCGGCGAGTTCGCATAGTTTTGCGGCTTCGCCTCCATGGTCTCCAGATTGACGCGAACGCTGCCCTTCAGGGCCGGATGCGGGTCGTCCTCAAAATTCGGGTACTGGAGCAGGGAGACGGCGTTCTTCGCGGTATCGATCTTGATGAGATCGGCCGGCGCATCGGGCGCCACCGTTTTCGCCTGGGCGACCTTGAGGCGCATCAGCGCCGGCATGTCGCCGATCGCGGTATCGTGGACGTACAGCGCCTTGAACACCCGCTTGCCGACCGCGCTCTCCTTGAACGCCGCCTTCATCGCCGCCGGATCGTCCAGCGCATCGATCAGCCGTGCCACGGCTTTCGGATCGGCCGCACCCCGGTCGTAAAGCCCCTGTGCTTCGGCGGCTTCCTTGCCGATCAACTGTGTTGCGGCCGCCCCGACCAGCGCGTCCACCTTCGACCGTTCGGTCTCGGGCGGCAGGGCGCCGTCGCGCAGCACGTCGGCCTGCCAGGCCATCTCCGTGCCCTGGTCCTTGAAGACATAGGCGATGCCGTCGTCGCGGATATGCGCCTTGAGGCCGAGCGTGTCCTCGACCAGCCCCTCGAACTCCTCGCGCGTGAAGAACTTCTGGAAGGTGCCGGAGCCCGTGACGACGCCGTCACCATAGTCCGTCTCGCTCTTCAACTTGGGCCGCTGGTTTTCGGTACGCACACCGATGACAAGTGCATGGTCGGACAGCGCGAAGGCTTCCTTCAGGACGCGCTTGCGTTCTTCCGGTTCGGGAATGACGTTCAGGACAAATCCGACATTGACCACGTCCACCGGCGTCTTCGGATTGTCGGGCGAGTAATGCGGATCCCAGGACGTTGCCCGGATACCCTGCTTGGCCAACTCGCCGGCATCGAAGCCCCGGCCTGCCCCGTAGTCCAGCATGGTCCAGCGCGGGTTGATCAACCCGTCCTCGTGCGCCATCCGGGTCGGCCTGGATAGCGCGCGGCGGGTGATCGCCGTCTTCCACGCACTGATCTCGCCGGGCAGTCCCTCGCCCGGATCGTCGACGGCATAAGTGGCGCCGTCCGCCTCAATCGCGGTCACGCGTCTCGTCCTCGAACGGGTTTTGAAAGGAAAGAGTCCGGGGAACGAACGGCGCCATCGCCATGGCAAGCGCCAAAGTCCCCAAAGATTTTGTTAGCATAGCAGATGGCGGTCCGCTTTGCGAGGCTGATCGCTGGCAACCCCGCCGTCACCGCGGCAGTCACTGACCAGCCTCCGCTTCCTCGAAGCTTTCGGTGGTAAAGCGATAGGCCTCGAAGCTGTCCGACCAGTGGGTCGCGGAGAGACCCGCCTTCATCTTCAGGTGCCGCACGAAGTCGAGCGGGTTAGGCAATTGGCGCCAAACACTCGGCAGGAACAGCGCGCGGGCCTGGCCGTCCTGGATCAGAAGCCCGTCGATGTCGGGCTTGAGCGACTGGATGAGCGCGCTTTCCGATCGGGCCGGGATCGGCCGGTGATGCGACAGGATCGATACCTCTATGTGCAGGCCCGCGATCTCCTCCGCCGTGACCTGATGGAAGCGCGGATCGCCGAACGCAGACTGGCAGGCGTTGTCGATCACATCGACGATCAGCGGCCGGTAGCCGGCGACGGTGCCCCGACAGCCGCGAAGGTCGCCGTCCCGGGTTAGCGTGACGAAGGTTCCGCGCACCGCCGCCAGGGTCGCCGGCAGGCGCCCCTCGACCAGTTCCGCGACCTTGGGCGGCCGCCCGAGCCTCGCCCCCTCGACCATCGAACGGCGCGCGAGATCGAGCAGCAGCGCGCGGTCGGCGGCGGGCAGACGGGCGGAATGGGCGTACTCGAAGCCGACCGCCGCATAGCCGACGACACTGTCCCGGCGCCCCGCGGTGTCCCCGGAATTCCTCAGATCAACGGTCGTCGCGCGCAGGTCGTGGCGTTTCGCGACGTCCAGGAACCCCCAGATCGGCCGGTGGCCGCAGGCCTGATGCGGGGCAACGAGGTCGGCGCGCAGGCGCTCGATCGCCCGGCAGGCGTCCAGGTCGAGACCGGAGGCGGTCTCATAGTCGTAGAAGTGGGACAGATCCGAGGAGATCAGGACAAGCGTTTCCGGCCCGCCCCAGGCCATCTCCACCACCTTGGCAACCAACTCGCGGGAGGCGTCGCCGACCAGGAGCGGCACCAGCGAGACATCGGGGCCGAGCACCTTTTCGATGAAGGGCAAGTGGACTTCCAGCCCGTGCTCTCCCGTGAACGCCTGATCGGCGACGAAAACATCCGGCAGGGCGACCAGTTTCTCCAGCACATCCCAGTCGATGCGAAGCTGGCCGAAGGGGGTTGCCCAGGTGCTGGCCGACGCGACCGCGATCCCGCGCACCGGATAGCGGTGGGCGGGGCCGAGCAGCACGACGCGGCGGATCCGGCCCTTCAGCGGTGCGAGCATGGCGTAGGCGGAGCCGGCGATCTCTCCGGAATAGGCATACCCGGCATGGGGGGCGATCAGCGCCTTGACGGCCAGATCCGGCACGCGTGCGCGGGCCAGGCAGTCGTCGACGATCCGAGCACACGCCTGCGGATCGGCAGGATAGAAATGGCCGGCCACCTCCATCGGCTTCACGTCGTTCGACACCATCGCCATCGGCCGATCCTCCCTTTCAGATCCCTTTTCTCGTTAACCCCTCAAGGTCGCCGGATTGGACATGTTGCGCGCATCGCATCACAGTTTTGTTAACGAAGTGTCTTTGTTAACCAACCGACGACGCGGGGCGTGATACCTCTCCGTCAGGCCCGGGTCCGAGACAAGGGGAGCGCCAGGCGATGACCGCCCAGACTGCCCAGAACCGTGCGCGCTTCGAGGAAGAGGCGGGCGGCGTTGCCGGCTCTGTCGTGCCGACGCGCTACTGGACCCGGCTCGACGACGGCCGCATCCGCTGCGACGTCTGCCCGCGCGCCTGTGCCCTTCAGGAAGGCCAGCGCGGCCTGTGCTTCGTGCGCGGCCGTCAG
>CAYNIS010000138.1:0-8254 GCA_964397055.1 uncultured Rhodospirillaceae bacterium
CGGCACGCTGGACGGCACGCGGCGCTTCCATCTGCCCGCCGGCTACGCCGACGCATCGACCACGCTGGCGCTCGCTTTCTCCGCCCTCACCCCCGCCGCCTTTTCCAGGACCGACGGCGACACCGGGGGACGGCGCCTGACCGTCGCCCAGCAGGCCTCCCTTTCGGTCGCGTCCGACGGCACGGCGAGCCACGTGGTCCTCGCCGACAGCGGCGGCCAGCGCCTGCTCCTGGTGCGCGGCGTGACCCCGCAGGCACTGGTCACCGGCAACACGGTGACCGTGCCGTCGTTCTCCCTCACCATCGAGGATCCAGCCTGATGCGTGTTGAGATCGCCGGCTTCGCGGGCGAGGTTCCCCGGCTCGACGCCGCCCGCCTGCCGCGCATCGCCGCCCAGGTGGCCCGCGACGTCGACCTGCGGGCCGGCACGCTTCGGCCTTGGGGAGAGCTGCAGGCGTTGAGCGACCTTTCCGGCGAGGCGCGGTCGCTGATGCGGGTCGATGGCGGCTGGTACGCGTGGGATGAGCGCGTCAGCCCCTGCCGCGGCCCGGTACCGGAGGCCGGGCGCCTCTACTGGTCGATCGAGGACGGTGTCTCGCGCCCCCGCGTCGCCGACCCGACCCTGATCCACCAGGGATCCGGCAACGTGCCGCGCGGCAGCCACCCGCTCGGATCGCCGGCGCCGCTGGCCGCCCCGACGGTCACGGTCGGCGGCGGCGGCAGCGGCATGACGGTGACCCGCAGCTACCTCTACACCTGGGTATCGCCGAGGGGGGAGGAGGGGCCGCCGTCCCCGGTATCGGTACCGGTCGAGGTTGCCCCGGACCAGCCGGTGACGGTCGGCGGTGTTCCCGCCGCCCCGCCGGAACCGTGGCAGGCGTCCCACTGGCGGCTCTACCGGACCGCCAGTTTCGAGGGGGTCAGCGCGTTCCACCTGGTGCGCGAGATCAAGGTGGGGGAGACCAGCCATGTCGACGACGTCGCCGACGACCGCCTGGCCGAGCCGCTGCATTCCGCCGAATGGGAGCCGCCGCCGGCCGGGCTGAAGGGGCTGGTGTCGCTTGGCGGCGGCATCCTGGCCGGGCATCGCGATCATGCCGTCCACTTCTCCGAACCCTGGCACCCGCATGCCTGGCCGGCCGCCTACACGGTGACCATCCCCGACCGCATCATCGGGATCGCCGCCCTCGACGGGCTCGTCGTCGTCCTCACCGACAACCGACCCTGGCTGGTGAGCGGGGCCGACAGCGCCTCGATGCAGGCCCGGCCCTTGGGGCTGGAGGCGGCCTGCCTCGGCCCTCGCGGCATCGTCGCGATGACCGGCCAGGTGCTCTATCCGGCGCGCACCGGCCTTATCTCCGCCGGCCCGCGCGGCGCGTTTCCGGTCACCTCCGACATCCTGACCGAACGCGAATGGGCCCAGGACCAGGCCGCCCGGCTGATCGCCTGCCAGTATCGCGGGCTCTATGTCGGGCTCGACCCCGAGGACGGCAGCGGTGTCGTGATCGACCCGGCGGGCGGCGGCATCGGCCGCCTCTCCGGGCTTCCGGCCCAGGCGGTCGCGGTCGATCCGGTCGCCCAGCAACTCGCCATCGCCGACGGGACCCGCGTCCTCGGCTTCGACGGGCCGGGTGTCGGTGCCGCCTATCGCTGGCGTTCCCGCCTGATCGAGCGGCCCGCACCCGGCGCCTTCGGCTATGCCCAGGTCGATATCGCCGGCCCCGGGTCCCTAACCCTCACCGTCGTCGCGGACGGCCGGACGATCCTCGCGCGGCCGATCGCCGACCGCCGGCCCGTTCGCCTGCCCGGCGGCTTCCGCGCGGTCACGTGGTCGGTCGAACTCTCCGGCACCGCGGAGGTCCGCGCGGTGACCCTCGCCGACCATGCCGACGAGCTGGCGGCGCCATGAGCAGTCCTGACGACAATCCCGGCCGGCGGACGATCCGGCCGGCGGTACCTGCGGTCCCGTCCCGTGCGGAGGAGGAGGCGGCAGGCTGGGCATTCGATTCCGCGATCAAGGAGGTGCTGGAAGTCCTTGTCGGGCGCCGCGGCTTTCCGCGCGACCGGGCGGTCACGGTTCGGGAGATCGACAACTTGCACCTCCCCACGCTGGACATCGACGTCGCCGCCTGGCGCGGCGACCGCACGCTGGCAGCCGGCGCCGACGGCGCCGTCACCCTGACCGATCAGCTGTTTCCCGGGCGCAACGGCTGGCTCGCCGCGTTCGGCGACAGCGTGACCCTGGTCGGCGGTGGTGGCGATGCGGCCCCCGCCGTCGTGGCCATCTACATGGACGCCGTCGGCTATCCAGGCCCCCACCCCGCCCCGGGCACGGTGGAAGTGGCCCTCGTGCCCGACGCCGCCGGCGTCAGCCCCCGCTTCGCGCCGGTGGCCGCGGTGATCCTGCCGATGTCACCGGGCGATCGCGTGACCGCCTTCGCCCGCAACCGCCTAGCCGACACCGACGTCACGGTGGACGTCAACCTTTACGCCCTGGCCCTCGTGCAGCGCGGCGGCCGATAGCAACCGGAGACCCCGATCATGAGCTTTCACAGGTACAACCCCCTGGCCTATGCGGCCGCCAAGCAGCGGGAGGCGATGGAAGAGCAGCGTGTCGACGCGGAAATCCGACGGACCCTGCGCAACCGCCTGACCGAGCGCATCTCGGGTTCAGGGAACGGATCGACCCCGGCCAGACAGCCGCGCACCCCGGCCGAACAGGCCTCCGCCATGGCCGCCGGGATTGCCGGGCGCCAGCAACGCGCCATCGGCCGGGCGCCGGAAACCGCGGCGACCCAGCGCGCCGCAAAGGCCGCGAGCCGGGCGGCGGCCCTGACCACCGCCCAGCCCACCGGGCGGGCGGCATCCGGCTCCTTCGAGGAAGCCCTCGGCCTCTACGGCCAGTACAAGGCGGTCGCCGGCCCGACCCGGATGCCGAGTACGCGGGTGAACGTCACCTGGAACAACCGCAAGCGATGACGATCGACCCGCACGAGGCCGAGGACCTGCGCATCCATGTCGCGATCTGCGGCGAACGCTGGCGCGGGATGGAGGCCCGGCTACGCCGGCTGGAGGTCGCCCTTTGGCTGCTCCTGGTGTTCTTCTTCGCCGACCGCCTTGGTGCGCCCTCCGCCTTCACCTCCGCCCTGTCGCGCCTGATCGCGCACAGCGCGGACATCTGACTTTCTAGACAGAAGGGACGAACGCCATGACCCGCCCGATGCCGCGCGGCATCCGCAACCACAACCCCGGCAACCTGCGCCGCACCGCCGACCCCTGGCAGGGGTTGAGCCCGGTGCAAAGCGATGCCGCCTTCTTCACCTTCACCTCCGCGGTCTGGGGCATTCGTGCGCTGGCCCGCACGCTGATCGCCTATCAGGACCGCCACGGCCTCGACACCATCCGCGGCATCGTCAACCGCTGGGCGCCGCCGGTCGAGAACGACACGCCGGCCTATGTCGCGGCGGTCGCCGCCCGCACCGGCTTCGCGCCCGACGCCCCGCTCGACCTTCATGACGCCCGCTGCCTGACGCCGCTGGTGGAAGCGATCATCCATCACGAAAACGGCCGGATGCCCTATGCCCCCGCAGTCATCGCCAAGGGATTGACGCTCGCCGGGGTGGAACCGGACTGGAAACCGCTGGCGGCCAGCCGGACCGTCGCCGGCGGCGGGGCGGCGGTCGCGACCCTGGTCGGGGCCGGGACGCTGGAGAGCGTGCTCGGCCAGGCACGCGAGACCCTGGCCGGGCTTGCCCCGTCCTTGGAGGCCGCGCGCTGGGCGCTGCTGGCGGTCACCCTCTTGAGTGTCGGATGGATGCTCTACGCCCGCTTCGACGACCGCCGCCAGGGCCTCAGGTGACCTTGCCGCCGGAATGCCGGGCGAGGAGGACGGTCTGGAGGTCGCAATCCGGGTCCTCCGGCACGAAGGCCGCGACCTCGACGCCGTGATCGGCAAGGATCGCCGCATACTCCGCGGGCGACAGGCTCGCGTGATAGACGGTGTCGTCGCCGACGCGGCCGGTGACCTCCCCCTCCGCCGGGCCGACGGTCAGCATCACCGCCCCGCCGGGGGCGAGATGGCGGGCGATCCTTCCCAGCACACCCCGCTGCTCGTCCATGGTCAGGTGGAAGAAGCTGTTCCAGCCGAGGATGCCGTCGAAGCGTTCCGGAAGGTCGAGGGCGCGCATGTCGCCCTGGCGCCAGTCGCCGCTGGGATAGCGCTCGCGCGCGATCGCGAGCATCGCAGCGGAGGCGTCGAACCCGGTGACCCGATACCCCTGCCCGACCATGTAGGCGGCGATCGGATCCCCGGCCCCGCAGCCGAGGTCGAGGACACGGCCGCCCGGCGCCACCAGCGCCAGGAAGCGGTCGAGCCACGCCCGCTCGTGCAGGCGCTTCGAGCGTTCCCGGTCGAAACGCGCGGCATTGCGCTCGTAGATATCCTGCGTCAGGCGCGCCAGCCGGCTGAGGCTCTTCTCTTCCGGCATCATCTAGACCGCGGTCACGGTGAAGGCCGGCGTTCCCGACCAGGTCAGCTGCCAACGCGCCGCCGGCCGCACGTTCTGAATGACCCTCGGCTCGAACGCGACGAAGTTGGTGCCACCCGACCGGCGCACCGAGGCGAAGATGAGGCCGGCATGACCGGCCGCCCGCAATTCCCGCGCCAGGGCCTGACCGGCCGGGTAGCCGTCGTCCGGATCGGGGTCGAGGCAGGTCGGGACGGGCTTCACAGACCGCAGGTCGGGGAAATCGCCGATCACATCAGCCAGAAGGGCGCGGTAGACCGTTTCGTCCTCATAAACGCCGATCCTGTCCAGCTCCCGCGTCTTGTGGAAACCGACCTCGGCGATCGCGGTCTCCTCCGGCCGGTCGTGCATCGAACAGTACCAGGCCCCGCGCGCTTCATCGTTGAAGCGGTTGCCGCCGGCCCGCGTATAGGCAAAGGCCGCGTTGATGTAGGTGACCCCCCATCGGGCCAGCTGTCCGGAGCGCAGCGTGAAGGCCAGTTCACGGGGGTCGAGGTCGGGCAGGCCCGACCGCTCCACTCTCAAGCGCCCGCTCGTCAGGCCCTCCAACTCTGCAAGGATCGCTAATTCGTCATCGGTGTCGACGAGTAACCGAAGGACCGGAGGCTTGTAGTAGGCATCCGGGATCAGTCGGACCGTCGCCCGTTCCGCGAGGGCGACGACCCCAAACTCCGACAGCTTTGTCAAAGCCCACCGCGCAGCGCGTCCACATAGCCGCGCACATCCATGATGACCGGGAGCCCGCCCGCGAGCATGCTCTCGATCGGGCTGCTCCCGCGGAACAGCGGCCCGGTGTTCGGCAAGCGCACCCAGCGGTCGGCCAAACGCTCGTCGAAGTAGAGATGGAGCGCCTTGAAGAGGCCGACCAGAGCGCTCACCCGAAGGCGCTGGTCCTGGGACAGCGCCCCGGACCAGCCGGCCCTCTTCATCCGGCTCCAGGTCCGCGGCTGCGCGTCGATCAGGCCGGCAGCCTCCGCATTGGAAAGGCCCCAGCGCTCGGCAAGGCGCGCATACGCCTTCACGCCGACCCGATCGAGCTGGTTGCGGTCGCGGGCATTGGCCCCGGCCTGCCCCGGGTCGATCAATGAGTTACCTGCGGTCATCTCTGTCTTCTCGCCATATGTCTCATTCATAATAGATATTTGGCGAGAAAAACACCAGACACTCCTGTTGAGATCCGCATGGCGGGACTCTGTCCGACGAACGAAGCCCGGGGAGGGGTGGCCCTCCCCGGGCGCCGGGATCATGCGCTCGCCTCGGCGAGGCCGAGCTTCTTGGCGAGATCATCGCGGGCGGCCTCCGCCTTCGGGGTCTCCCGGAAGAGCGACAGGACACGGCGGCGCAGGGCCTTGTCCGTCCCCCCCATCAGCGGCCCGTCGATCGCAAGCCTGAGGAGGGCCGCAACGACCGCGGCAATGCTGCCGGACCGACGGCGCGCCCGCCGGCCGGCCTCGAGCCAGTCAGCCGGGAGATGGTTCACAAGGGCGGCCAGCGCCTCGCCGGCGTCGAGCCAGCCGGCCTCCAGCCCCTCGACGATCTGGTCCAGGGTCAACTCGTCGAAACGGCCGTCACGGCCCGGCTCGCCAAGCCCCTCGGGCGTCATGAAGTCGACCTCCGGCGGGGCCATGTCGACGTGATCGGAAAGCGCCGACGCCCTTCGCATCAGTGGCGGTGCCGAGGGCATCGGGCCTGGAGACACCGGGCCCGGAGACATCGGGCTTGGCGACACCGGAACCATCGACGGTACCGCTTCAGCAGCCCCGAAGCCGCCCCAGCCGGCCGCCAGCATGTGGTCGACCTTGCGCATCTCCGGCAGCTCGCCGGCGGCCGGATTCTCCTGCCTGGCGACCATGATCCAGTTGCTCCAGGCGCTGACCAGCTGGTGCGCGACGGCGAGGTCGGCGGCATCCTGTTCCAGCTCGTCGCGTTCCACGACACCGGCGCGGTCGATCGCCTCTCCCAGCGCCAGCAACTCCCGGTTGGCGACCAGGCGGGCAACCGTGTCCCCCGTCACCGGCGTCACGGCGATGCTGCGTGTCCCGGCCCCGTCAAGGCTGAGCGCCAGGGTTTCGGGTGCGACCGGCAAACGGGCGGCGACCACCACGCTGTCGCCGGCGAAGACCGCCCGGTCGTGGTCAAAGCTCGCCAGCGGTTGAGCCCCCCAGTCGAGGGTCATTGCGGCCCCGCCCTGGTCGATGCGGCGGACATGGCCGGCAATGCGGCGCGCCATGTCCTCGCGCGGGGTCACGAGTTCGGCAGCACCACCCGTAGCGGTGGCGAGCCCGCGCACCAGCGCCTCCGTCACCGCATGGCCGACGCCGACGGTGAAGACGCGCTGGGCCGAGGCCCTGGCCCTGCGGACGGTCTCCTTCACCGCGGTGATGTGGCCGTCAGTGATCAGAAGGACAACGGCATCCTCCCCCTCGCCTCCCTCCATCGCGTAGGCAGCATCGAGCGCCGGGGCCATTTCCGTCCCGCCGAGGTCGGCAGTCATCATCATGGCGCGCGCGCGGGCTTCGGCCAGGGCCGCCCCGGTGGCCCGGACCGGGTGGGCCTGCCACCGCTCGACCGAACTGCCGAAGCGGATCACGGCGAAACGGTCCTCCGGGCGCAACTGATCCAGGATGGCAACGAGGGCCGCGCGCGCCTGGGCGATCGACTGGCCGTTCATCGAGCCCGAGCAGTCGATGACGATCTTGAGACAGCGCGGGCGCGGCTTTCGGTCCGCGGACAGCTTCGGCGCCACAACGGCGAGCGCCGAGGCCTCCCCGTCCCGGCCGGGCCCGACCAGGGCGACAGCCTCGGGCAGGGCCTCAGGCGTCAGTTCCAGGACAATGTCGCGATCCAGCGCGGTACGCCCGTCCTCCAGCGCGATGGCAAGCACGCCTTCATCACGGGCACCTTCATCATGGGCACCTTCGTCTCGGGCAAGGTTGATCGCGTGGGAGGGCGAGGCGACGCGCGCCGTTGCCAGATGGCCGGCGGCGGTGAACCGCACCTCCGCCTGGTGCTGGGCGAGGAGGGAGACGTCGGGCACCTGATGGGCTTCCACGCCCCAGCCGCCGTACCGCGGGGCGATGGTGGTGGGGTGGGTAAACCGTAACCGGCCGTCGCGGGGTGCGAGCACCTGGGCATAGCGGCAGGTGATCTGCGCAACCGATCCCGGCAGCAAATTGGCGAGGTTGAGGGTGTAGAGGCCGGGTTCCGGATGCTCGATCATCACCGCCGCATGGCCGTCGGCGACAGCTTCCTCATACGCGCGCTCGGCCACCCGCTTGGGGGCGACGCGCCCCTCCAGCACCCGATCGTCGAGGCGCACCCGGACGTCGAGCAACACCGCATCCAGGGGCAGCGGGAAGGTGTAGACCGCCTCTATCGCGCGATCCTCCGTGTTGCGATAGGTCTGGGTGACGCTGACGGTCGCCAAGAGGTCGCGCAGGTCGCCCAGGATGCGGGTCGCCTCCAGCGTGACCGGGGCTCCGTCGGCATCGCGCAGGCCGGCCGGGATCATCGTCGGGACGGCGGTTTGAACGGCTGTCATGGTCATCGCGCGCGGCCTCCTTCGCCGTCTGGAACGTCTGTCAGGCGCCGGTGCGCCTGGCGGACATCGTCGAACAACTGCCGCAGCCGATCCGGCGGGAGGCCGGCCGCCGCCGGATCGACCAGGAGGTCGATGCCCGGTGCCACGGCCATGCGGCTCACCACGTCGACCGACCCGACCCGGCGCGC
>CAYNIS010000139.1:0-8216 GCA_964397055.1 uncultured Rhodospirillaceae bacterium
TCACCGGATGCTCGACCTGGAGGCGCGTGTTCATCTCCAGGAAGAAAAACTCGCCGTCCTGATAGAGGAACTCCAGCGTGCCGGCGGAACGGTAGCCCATGCGCCGGACCGCGTCCGCCGCACGCTCGCAGATCGCCTCGCGCTCCTCGGCGTTGAGGGCGGGCGACGGTGCCTCCTCGATCACCTTCTGGTGCCGGCGCTGGATCGAGCAATCGCGCTCGCCGAGATGGATCGCACTGCCCTGCCCGTCGCCCAGGACCTGGACCTCGATATGGCGCGGCCGGTCGAGGAACCGTTCCATATAGACCTCGGCATTGCCGAACGCCGCCATCGCCTCCGACCGGGCGAGCCGATAGGCCTCTTCCAGTTCGGAGTCGTCGCGCGCCACCTTCATGCCGCGCCCGCCGCCGCCGGCTGCCGCCTTGATCAGAACGGGGAAGCCGGTCTTCTCTGCGGCCGTCCGCGCGGCGTCGAGGCTGTCGACCGCACCGTCGGACCCGGGGATCAGGGGCAGGCCGAGTTCGGCGACCGCGCGCTTGGCGCTGATCTTGTCGCCCATCAGGCCGATATGCTCGGCCGACGGCCCGATGAACGCGCAGCCGTGCTCCTCCACCATTTCGGCGAAGCGCGCATTCTCCGACAGGAAGCCGATCCCGGGGTGGATCGCATCGACTCCGGTGATGGCGGCCGCCGACAGGATGGCCGGCATGTTGAGATAGCTGTCCCGGGACGGCGGCGGGCCGATGCAGACACTCTCGTCGGCGAGGCGCACATGCATGGCATCGGCATCGGCCGTCGAGTGCACCGCGACGGTGTGGATGCCCATCTCCCGGCAGGCGCGGTGGATGCGAAGGGCGATTTCGCCGCGGTTGGCGATCAGGACTTTTTCGAACATGGGCAATGTCGCTCGGGCGCTGGCCTTCGGGGAATGCTGATCAGCCGATCACCTATTCGATGATCATCAACAGCTCGCCGAATTCGACCGGCTGTGCGTCATTGACCAGGATCTGGCGCACCGTCCCTGCGTTCGGCGCCTGGATCGGGTTCATCACCTTCATCGCCTCGATGATCAGAAGCGTCTGGCCGGCCTTGACCGTGGCCCCGACGCTGACGAACGGCGCTGCCCCGGGCTCCGGCTGCAGATAGACGGTCCCGACCATGGGCGAGTTGACGGCACCTGGATGGCTGGCATCGGAGGACGGGGTCGGAGACAGTTGCTCCGCGGCGGGGGCGGCAGCCAGCGCGGCCGCGACCGGGGCCGCCGCGATGGCCGTCGCAACCGTCGGGCGGGCGAGCCGCAGCCGCGTGTCCCCTTCGGCGAGTTCGACCTCCGCCAGGCCGGTCTCCTCCATCAGGTTGGCGATCTTGCGGATCAGCCCGTCGTCGACGTCGAGATCACGCAGAGTCATCCGGCACTCCTTTCAAGCCCCCCGGACCGTCGGGCCGGCCACCGCGGCAGCGGGCCCGGATCGGTCAATTCCTGCTCTGGTCGCCCAGGCCGATCAGCCGGGCCACCGCATCAACCGCTAGCATATAGCCGAAACTGCCGAGCCCGACGATGACACCATCGGCCGCCTCCGACACGAAGGATCGATGCCGATACGCCTCCCGCCGGTGGATGTTCGACAAATGCACCTCGATGATCGGGCGGTCCAGGAGCCTCAGGGCATCAAGGATGGCGATCGAGGTATGCGTGAACGCCCCGGCATTGATGATCACCGCCGCGGCCTTCTCCCGCGCCTCCTGGATCCAGGTGACCAGTTCGCCCTCATGGTTGGATTGCCGGCACACGACGTCCAGCCCGTGGTCGCCGGCGCGTTTCGCGATCGCCGCCTCGATATCGGCCAGCGTCTCGGTGCCGTAGACCTCCGGCTCGCGCGTGCCCAGCATGTTGAGGTTGGGGCCGTTCAGGACCAGCACGCTGGGGCGGCTGGCCCGGGTCTCGGTCGGCATAAGGGTCGGTGCCTGTATGGGTCGTGGACGCGGGTTATAGCCGGCTGCGGGAAGAGCCACAACAGGCGCCACCCAGGCTGCCGCGGCGTTGCGTCACACGACAGCGCCCTCAGACCGGCAGGCCCAGGTTCTGCAACTCCCGGCGCAGTCGCTCGGCATCGGTGAAGTGGTGGCCCTTCATCCCGACCTCGCGCGCCGCCTCGACGTTGCGCGGCACGTCGTCGATGAAGACCGCGCGCGCCGGGTCCAGCCGGTTGCGGTCGATCAGCCAGCGATAGATCGCCGGATCCGGCTTGATCATGCCGAGCCGACCGGAAACCGCGATGTCCTTGAACCGGGCGATGTCGGGATAGAGCGGTTCCGCGATCGGGAACATTTCCTGATTGAAGTTGGTGATCGCGTAGAGCGGCACGCCGGCATCGTCGAGTTCGGCCATGATCTCCGGCACGCCGTCGATCGGGCCATCGAGCATGTCGGTCCAGCGATCCCGGAATGCCTCGATCTCCGCCTGGCGGTCGGGATGGCGGGAGACCGCCTCGGCGAGGGCATCATCGACCGGCATCCCGGAGTCGAGCTTCAGCACCCAGGACATCTGCAGAACCTCCCGCAGGAACCAGTCGACCTCCGCCTCGTCCTTCAGGATGTCCCGATAGACCCGGCGCGGGTTCCAGTCGATCAGGACACCGCCCAGATCGAAGATGACTGTGTCGACGGGAACGCTCATCCGATGACCCCTCGGCTGGTGAGATGGGCACGCAAGCCGGCCGGCTCGTCGAAGTGCCAGGCCTGCAGGCCGACGCCGCGGGCCGCTTCGACATTCGCCTGCTGATCGTCGACGAACAGCGTGGTCGACGGCTCCAGGCCATAGCGGTCGATCAGCAGGCGATAGATCGCCAGATCGGGCTTGGCGAGCTTGTCCTCCCCCGACACCAGGATGCCCTCGAACCACCGGAAGAAATCGAAACGGGCGCGGGCGATCGGGAAGGTATCGGCCGGGTAGTTGGTGAGCGCGTAGAGCGGGACACCGCGTTCCTTCAGGTCGGCCAGGATGCCGATGGTGCCGGCGATCGCCCCCTTCACCATCTCCCCCGCGCGGGAGGAGAAGGCGAGGATCTCCTGCGTCCACTCCGGATGCTCCCGGGCGAGTGCCACGACCGCATCGGCGACCGAGCGCCCCTCGCACTGGCGCCGGTTCCAGGCGGACGTGCAGATCGATGCCAGGAACCAGTCCATCGTCTCGGCGTCGTCGAACATGCGGTTGTAGAGGTAGGCCGGGTGCCAGTCGACGAGCACACCCCCGACATCGAAGACGACGGCGCGGATATCGCCCTCGTCGGCGGGCATCGTCTCTTGCGGTACGATCATCGGCCAGGCCGGCTCCAGGCAAGCGCTAGGTTGCGGTCGCGGGCGCGGACCCTCATCGCGCCATCGCAATCGGTAGCGGAGTGCTTCCAGATCGGCTAGTCATTGCGCCGCAAAATCGTGAGGGGAAGGATCGCCCTTCCCTGTTGTCCGCCTCTCCTTCGACACGGGTCCTCACATGAAGCTGTTCGGCTATTCGCGCTCCAACGCGGCATTCCGGGTTCGCATCGCCCTCAATCTGAAGCAGATGGACTATGACCCGGTCAGCGTCGACCTGGCCAAGGGCGAGCAGACCGCGACAGCCTACAAGGCGCTGAACCCGCAGGGCCTCGTCCCGACAATCGTCGACGGGCCGGCGATCCTCTCCCAGTCGATCGCCCTGATCGAGTACCTGGACGAGGTCAGCCCCGAACCGCATCCGCTGCTGCCGCATGACCCGGCCGGTCGGGCCCGCGTGCGCGGGCTTGCCCTGGGGCTCACGACCGACGTCCATCCGCTGATCACCGGCCGTGTGCGCCGGCAGATGATGGCCCAGTTCAACGCCGACCAGGAGGGCTTCCTCGCCTGGACGCGCCACTGGATCACCGAGGGTTTCCAGGCGTTCGAGGCCGCGCTCGGCCGTTCCGACGATACCGGGCGCTTCTGCCATGGCCATCAGCCGACCATGGCAGACATCTGCCTGGTGCCCGAATACGTCTATGCGGACCGGATCGAGGTCGACCTCTCGGCGTTCCCGAAGACCTCCGAGATCGCCCGGCGCTGCCTGGAGATGAACGAGTTCGCCTCTGCCCGCCCGGATCGGCAGCCGGACTTCGAATAGGCGCCAGCCGGCGTTCGAGAGAGCCTGACTTCGAGAGAGCCTGACCGGCGCCCGGGGGCGGCCCGCCTAAGAGCTCTCGCGGGCCACCTCGATCAGCCGGCGCATCTCTGAAATCCCGATCGCCCCCGGGATCAGTTCGTCCCCGACGATGAACGCGGGCGTGCCGCTGACCCCCAGCTCCTCAGCCAGTTCGAAATTGTAGCGCAGCATCTGGGTCACCCGGTCGTCCTGGATGTCGGTGAACAGTTGATCGACGTCCAGTTCGAGATCGGTGGCGATCCGGCGGATCGAATCCGCATTATGGCGACCGCTGTGATCCATCAGCTGGCGATGGAATTCGAAATAGATGTCCGGGTCCTGGAAGCGCGCGGCGAGCGCCGCCCGGGCGGCCAAGCGCGAATTCTCCGACAGGATCGGGAACTCGAAGAAGACGAAGCGGACGTTCCCGTCGGTCTCGATCACCTCGACGATGTCGTCCATCACGCGCTTGCAGTAGCCGCAATGATAGTCGAAGAACTCGACCACCGTGATGTCGCCATCCGGGTTGCCGGCCATCGGCAGGCCGTCGTTCTCGATCAGACGGTCACGCAGGCGCGCGATGGTCTCGCGCGTTTCCTCCTCGGCCTGGCGCTCGGCACGGGCCTGCATCGCGCGCAGGGCATCGACGATCACCTGCGGGTTCTCGTTCAGATAGCGCTGGATGATCCCCTCGACCGCGGCCTCCTGGTCGGCGGTGAGCGGGGCCGAGCCATCCTGGGCGGCGGCCGGGCTCAGAAGAAGGGCGAGCGTGATGGCGCCCGCCGCTGCGGCCTCGCGGGTCAGCCCCGTGATCCAGCCAAAGACGCTCGAGCCAAAGACCATGTCGATCCCCTCTTCGTTGCAAAACGTGCGGCACCCCAGGCTCATCCAGGGCACCGTTGTCGCAGCCGTCGGCATAACGCGGCGTTAATCCATGGTCAGCGACGACGCCGCCGCGCCTCCGGCTCCTCGCGCTCGAGGATGGCCAGGAGGTCGGAGGCCTGGATGTATCCCGGCGTGCCTGCGGGAAGCAGGTCGACGGCCTGGCTGACCTGGCGGATCGCGATGGTGTTCTCACCGTTGAGGCGACTGATCTCCGCCGAGTGCAGTAGCGCCATGCCGCGGTTGCCGAGGTCGGCATAGCCCCGCGCCAGCATGCGGTGCACACCGATCCCGCCCTCGTTGTCACGCAGGACCAGGGTCAGGTTCTCGACCGCTTCCTCCAGCGCCTCGCGACCGCCGATCTGGATCAGGGCATTGGCGTAGGCGGCCCGGATCAGAGGCGAATCCGGCCGCAGATCGATGGCCCGCCGGTAGGACGTCACGGCATCGGCCACCGTGAAGCGGCGGCTGCCGCTGTATTCCAGGATCATCTGGCCGCGCAGTTCGTGAAAGTAGGGGTTGCTCGGTTCGGCGGCGATCAGGCGATCGATCTGGACCAGGGCGTCCTCGATCTCGCCGGAGCGGTAGTCGGCGATCGCCCGCCCGTACCGACTGGCGATGTCGGGCGCGTCGCTGCGGTAGCGCCGGCGCGCCTGGGCGGGGTTCAGGAAGCCGAACAGCTTGGCATGCATGCGCCGATGGCGCTCGGTCACGGCGTCCGCGTAGTCGCGGTCGCGGAAGCGTGACGTGGCGACCGCATGGCGCATGGCTTCGATCCGGTCAGAGGTCAGCGGGTGGGTACGGACATATTCGTTCTGCAGCGACGGAGGTAACAGTTCCTGATCCGCCAGCTTCTCGAAGAAGCTGAGAAGGCCGCGCGGCGACTGACCGGCCGAGGTCAGATAGGTGACCGCCGCCTGGTCGGCGGCCGACTCCTGCACCCGGGAATAGGCGAGAAGGCCGCGTCGCGCGGCTTCCTGCCCACCGAGAACAAGACCGCCGCCGGCCCCCGCCTCGCCCGAAACGCCGCCGATGATGAGCCCGGCCAGCGCGGACACGAGGGCCTGGACCTGGGCCCGCTCGATCGCGTCCTGAACGCGGATCAGATGGCCGCCGGAGATGTGGCCGGCTTCGTGGGCGATGACGCCGATCAGCTCGCCCGGGGTCTCCGCCTCCAGGATCAGCCCGGTGAAGAGGAAGATGTTCTGGCCGCCGGAGACGAAGGCGTTCAACTCGTTGCGGTTGACGATGACGATGTTGACGCCGTCGGGGTTGAGGCCGGCCGCCTCCAGGATCGGGCGCGCGTAAAGGCCGAGCGTCTCCTCAATCTCGGTGTCCCGGATGACGGAGAAGCTGCGGTCCTGTGCCGCGGCCGTCTGGGCCCCGAGTAGCAGGATGACACCGGCGAAGAGACCAAGAAGCCGCGTCACGAAGCGGCGGCCCGGAACCGCTGCCGGTCTGATCAGGGTCGACAAGGGGAGACTTCCCTCAAGCACTGCGTTCGGCCGTTGACGATCCTAGAGCATTTTCCAGCCAGACTGAATCGGCCCGGCGTTTCGGAAAATGCTCAGATCCAATTCGTTCGCGCGCGTTCCGAACCGCGATGTGGGCCCACATCGCTGGAACACGCGCTAGTGGAGTGAGTTCAACGTTCGGATCCCTTTGGCAGCAAATGCCGAACCAGACGTCGAATTCGGAAACTCCACTGGAGACATGTTGTTACCGAGTGGTTTTCCGATTCCGGCGTTTGCCTGGGGGCTCATGTCGACAGGGTTGCAAATGTCGGAACCAAACCACTAGCAGAGACTTCGGCGATGATGACGCCGGTTTCATGGCAGGATCGACGTCTGCGATCAGCGACCCTGCACACTGGGGCCGGATCAGAAAGGGAACAGGCGGATGGCGTTGAAGACGACCGCACGCGGCGACGTGCCGGCGTTCCGGGTGATGCAGGTCTTGGGGCAGGCGAACGCCCGGGCCGCCGCCGGGGAGGAGACGTTCCACCTGGCCGCCGGCCAGCCGTCCACCGGCGCCCCGGCGCAGGTGATCGCGGCCGCCCATGCCGCCCTCGACAACGAAATCCTGGGCTACACCGAAGCGATCGGCATTCCGCCCTTGCGCGAACGGATCGCACGCCACTACCGCGACACCTACGGTATCGACGTCCCGCCGCAGCGGATCGTCATCACCATCGGGTCGTCGGGGGCATTCCTCCTGGCCTTCCTCGCGGTGTTCGAGGCCGGCGACCGGGTCGCCCTGGCCCTGCCCGGCTATCCCGCCTACCGCAACATCCTGATGTCGCTCGACATTCGCCCGGTCGACCTGCTGGTCGGCCCGGAAACCCGCTACCAGCCGTCGGTCGCCGCCCTCGAAACGCTCGACGAGCCGCCGCACGGCCTGATCCTGGCGAGCCCCTCGAACCCCGCCGGCACGGTGATCCATGCCGACGAGTTGAAGGCGGTGGCGGATTGGTGCGACGCGCACCACGTCCGCCTCGTTTCCGACGAGATCTACCATGGCGTGACCTTCGGCCGGCCGGCGGAGACAGCGCTGCGCTTCTCCAACCACGCCATCGTCGTCAACAGCTTCTCCAAGTACTTCTGCATGACCGGCTGGCGGCTGGGCTGGCTGGTGCTGCCGGAGGACGTCGCCGACCAGGTCGAGCGTCTGGCGCAGAACCTGTTCGTCGCACCGCCCAGCCTGCCGCAGTTCGCCGCGGTGGCCGCGTTCGACGCGCGCGCGGAACTGGACGCCAACGTCGCCCGCTACAAGCGCAACCTGGACGTCCTGCGCGCCGGCCTGACCCGGGCCGGGCTCACCCGCATTTCCGAGGTCGAGGGCGCGTTCTACGCCTATGTCGACGTGTCCGAGATCACCCAGGACAGCGAGGGGTTCTGCGCCCGCCTCCTGGCCGAGACCGGGATCGCGATCACGCCGGGCACGGATTTCGACCATGCCCGCGGCCACCGGTTCGTTCGCTTCAGCTATGCCGGGGCGACGGAAGAGATCGCCCGGGCCATGGACCGCCTGAACGACTGGCTGGCGCGCGAGCGGCAGGCGTAGCGCGCGAGCGGCAGGCGTAGGGCGAGAGCGCTCAGGTCTTGGGCGGAGAGAAGCTGTAGGTGATGAGGCCCTTGGCGATGGCCTCGTCCGGAACCGGGATCCCCGCGTTGCGCGCGCC
>CAYNIS010000140.1:0-8185 GCA_964397055.1 uncultured Rhodospirillaceae bacterium
GGTCGCACCCAACTTGCGGATAGAGCGATCGACCTTCTCGATCATCACACTAGAGGTCCGACCGAACCGGCCTACTCCTCTTCCTTCCCGCTGCCGAACAGGCGGATGTCGCTGATGCGGGTGTCGAACAGCGGCGGCCGGCGCCGCGTCACGCCGCCGATGCGGTCCTCGTCCGGCGGCACTTCCGACAGGTCCATGTCGGCGGCCGCGTCCGCCGCCCCGGCGAGCGCGATTTCCGACGGCAGCGGGGCGATCCGGTCCTCGATCCAGGCCGCGATATCGTCCAGCACGATCTCGCCGCGGGTGTCGCGCAGCAACATGTGATAGCCGTCGGGATAGCGCACGACCTTGTGGCCGTAGTCCGGCGGCAGATCGGTCGGCAGGTCGGCGACGAACTCCTCGATCTCGCCATCCGGCAGGATGTCCTCGCGCGCGCCGAACAGCACCAGCGACGGCGTGGTCAGCTGGTTGGCCGCCAGCCGCGCCTGGGTCATCAACTCGATCAGGCCGTTCAGGGTGTCGATCCGGCTACCCTTGATCACCAGGCTGTCGGCGGAAAGCTCGCGCAGGACCTTGTAGTTGTCGGTCGGCGTGACGCGCAGGCCCTGCGGGATCAGGTAGATGCCCGGGATGGTGTCCTGGGCGAGGTTCACGGCAAAGCGCTCGTGGACCAGCATCTGGTCCTTCCCCCAGACAGCCGGGGCGACCAGGATCGTGCCGTCGACCAGAGAGCGGGCGATGTTGAACGGGTCGGTCAGTGCCGTGAGGGCTACGGCCCCGCCCATGCTTTCGCCGAGCAGATAGACCGGGGTGCCCGGGTATTCGTCCCGGACCAGTTCCAGGACCGTTTCCAGGTCGCGCTTCAGGGTCTCCTCGCCGGCCCACACGCCGCGCCCCTCACCGCCGCCGAAGCCGCGCTGGTCGAAGGCGGCGACGGCGATGCCGTGCACCTCGGCCAGGTATTCGCCGGGGATCGCGAAGGCGCGCGAATAGTCGTTGTAGCCGTGAAGGGCGACGATCACCGCGCGCGGGGCGGCTTCCGTATCCCACCAGCGCATCGTCCGGCGCACGCCATCGGCAGCGGTGTAGCTGGCATAGCCGAGGAACGGTTCGGTGGTCGCCTCGCCCGCCGGGTTCAGGCGTTCGGTGCAGCCGGCAAGCGCCACGGCGAGAGCGAGCGAGCCGAGGAGGCGGCGGCCCCAGGACGCCCTGCCGGTCGCCTGATCGGTGTCAGCGGTATGATGCTCAGCCATGTCACCCAGCCCTCTTCACGAATGCGCCGCGCGCAGGTTCACGCGGCGCGGCCGACCCCGGCCGGATCGCCGTCCGGCTGGCGTCGGGTCAACTGCAGGAAGATATCCTCGAGATCGGTTTCCTCGGTCGAAAGGTCGACAAGGCCGAGATCCGCCGCGCGCACCGCATCCAGGACCGCATCGATGCGCGTGCGGCTCGGCTCGTAGCGCACGACCAGGGTGCGCGGTCCCTCGAGCGAGGTGTCGTAGGCGCCGAGCGAGGCCGGCACCGCCGCCAGGTCCCGGTCCAGGGTCAGCCGGAGCCCCTTGCTGTCCAGGCGGGCGAGCAGCGTCGGCGTCGGCTCGCACGCGACCAGCTTGCCGTGGTCGATGATGGCGATGGTGTCGCACAGCTCCTCGGCTTCCTCGAGGTAGTGCGTGGTCAGGAGGACCGTCGTGCCGGCGCGGTTGAGCTCGCGGACATAGGCCCAGAGGGACTGGCGCAGCTCGATGTCGACGCCCGCGGTCGGCTCGTCCAGCACCAGGACCGGCGGGGTGTGGACCATCGCCTTGGCGACCATGAGCCGCCGGCGCATGCCGCCGGAGAGCGTGCGGGCGTAGGCCCCGGCCTTGTCGGAGAGGCCGACCGCGGCCAGCAGTTCGTCGGTACGCCGTTCGCGGCCCGGCACGCCGTAGAGCCCGGCCTGGATGTCCAGCATCTCGCGCGGGGTGAAGAACGGGTCGAGGTTCAGTTCCTGCGGCACGACACCGATGGCGGAGCGCGCCCGGCGCGGGTCGCCTTCGACCTCATGGCCCCAGATGCGCGCCGTGCCGGCGGTCTTCACTACCAGCCCGGCGAGGATGTTGATCAGCGTCGACTTGCCCGCCCCGTTCGGGCCCAACAGCCCGAACATCGAGCCGCGCGGAATCGCGAGGTCGATGGCGTCCAGCGCCTGCTTGGCCGGGGACTTGCCGGTGGCGCGATAGACCTTGGTCAGGCCGCGGACCTCGACCGCATGGGCCGGCAGGTCCTGATCGGCGGGGGATGCCCCGGCCGCCATCTCGCCAACCGCTGCCTTGTAGGGATCGACCATGCCGTTCGTCCGATCGGGGCCGGCGATTGCCTGGGCCCCGCTGCCCCCGTTCGTTGCCCCCACGCGTCGCCCTCGTGCCATCTCCCCTTGCACCGGGCTTCAAGACCGCTAACATCGGGGCTTTGAAGGGTCAATTGCCGGTCCAGCGGGGACAACGCCTTAGCCGCGAGTGTTGCCAGCAAACACCAGCACAGCACCCGTGCAACACAGACTGCCCGGCCCTTGGCCGCCTCAACCGCCTTGCAACAGGGACGCACCATGGAGCCGGTCGAGATCATCTTCGTCGAGCGTAAGGAACTGGCCTGCGACGGCGGCGACGGGCCGCTCGGCCATCCGCGCATCTTCCTGCGCATGGGCGCCAAGACGGAAATCGATTGCCCCTACTGCGGGCGGCGTTTCGTGTACAAGCCCGGCTCCGACCGTTATTCGCCATCCGCTTCTTCGCCCGAATCCGGCGTCGCCGCAGCCGGCTGACCTCAGGTGACGGGTCCCTCCGGTGCCGCGGACGGCGCGCGCACGCTCTACCTGGTCGATGGCTCCGGCTTCATCTTCCGCGCCTATCACGCGCTGCCGCCGCTGACCCGCGACGACGGCACGCCGGTGAACGCCGTCTACGGCTTCACCAACATGCTGATGAAGCTGCTGACCGATTTCCACGCCGGTCAGATCGCGGTCATCTTCGACGCCGCGCGCGAGAATTTCCGCAACGACATCTACGCCGACTACAAGGCGAACCGCGACGACCCGCCCGACGAACTGGTCCCCCAGTTCGGACTGATCCGCGATTGCGTCGGCGCGTTCGCCCTGCCCTCCCTCGAGCTTGAGGGGTATGAGGCGGACGACCTGATCGCGACCTATGCCCGCCTCGCGCGGAAGCGCGGCCAGACCGTCGTCATCGTTTCCTCCGACAAGGACCTGATGCAACTGGTCGGCGACGGGGTCACCATGTTCGACCCGATCAAGAACCGGGAGATCGGGGTCCCGGACGTGGTCGAGAAGTTCGGGGTCGAGCCGGCGAAGGTGGTCGACGTCCAGTCGCTCGCCGGCGACAGCGTCGACAACGTGCCGGGCGTGCCGGGAATCGGGGTCAAGACCGCAGCCCAGTTGATCACCGAATACGGCGACCTCGAAACGCTCCTCGCCTCGACCGACAGGATCAAGCAGCCGAAGCGGCGGCAGTCGCTCATCGACCATGCCGAGGCCGCCCGCGTCTCGCAGAAGCTGGTGCGGCTGGAAACCCATGTGCCGGTGCCGGTCGGCCTCGACGACCTTGTCGTCGCCCCGCCCGACTATGCCAGCCTGCGCGCCTTCCTGGAGGAACAGGGCTTCCGCTCCGTGGTCTCCCGGCTGGAGCGCTTCTCGGCCGAGCAGCCGATGGCGGTAGCGGATGGCGGGCCCACGCCGGCGGCGGCACAGATGGCGGCGGCCGACCCGGCGAGCTATCCGGCGGTGACCACGCTCGACGCCCTCGACACCTGGATCGCGCGGGCCTGGGATGCGCTGGTCATCGCGGTCGATACCGAAACCGACAGCCTGGTGCCGTCGACCACGACCCTGGTCGGCCTGTCGCTGGCGACCGACATCGGTGCGGCGTGCTATGTGCCGATCGGCCATCGGGATGCCTTCGGCCAGCTGGTCGACGGCCAGCTCGACCTGGCCGACGTGGTCGAGCGTCTGGCGCCGCTGATGGCCGCCGACGGCATCCTCAAGGTCGGCCACAACATCAAGTTCGACCTGCAGGTGATGGCCGCCCACGGCCTGCCGGTGGCCCCGGTCGACGACACCATGCTGTTGTCCTACGTCGTCGACGGCGGCAGCCACGGCCACGGCATGGACGAGCTCGCCGAGCTCCATTGCGGCATGACCCCGATCAAGTTCGAGGAGGTCGCCGGCAAGGGCAAGGCGCAGGTCACCTTCGACCAGGTGCCGATCGAGAAGGCGACCCCCTACGCCGCCGAGGATGCGGAGATCACGCTTCGCCTCCACCGGCTTCTGAAACAGCGCCTTGTCGAGGCCAGGCAGGTCGCCCTCTACGAGACCATCGAGCGGCCGCTGGTGCCGGTGATCGCCGCCATGGAGGCGCGCGGGATCAAGGTCGACCGGAGCATCCTGGCAGCGATGAGCCAGGATTTCGAAGGGCGCCTGGGCATCCTGGAGGGCGAGATCCAGGCGCTGGCGGGGCGGGAGTTCAACGTCGGCTCGCCCAAGCAGCTGGGCGAGATCCTGTTCGAGGAGATGGGCCTCGCCGGCGGCAAGAAGTCCAAGACCGGCTGGTCGACCGCGAGCGATGTCCTGGAGCCGCTGGCCGCCCAGGGCCACGAGATCGCGGAGAAGGTGCTGGACTGGCGCCAGCTCTCCAAGCTCAAGAGCACATACACCGATGCGCTGCAGCAGGACATCCAGCCGACGACCGGCCGGGTGCACACCTCCTTCTCGCTGGCGCTGACCAATACCGGGCGCCTCTCGTCGTCCGACCCGAACCTGCAGAACATCCCGGTGCGCACCGAAGAGGGGCGCAGGATCCGCACCGCCTTCGTCGCAGAGGACGGGCACCTCCTGCTCTCCGTCGACTATTCCCAGATCGAGCTGCGCCTGGTTGCGGAGATCGCCGGCATCGACGCCCTGCGCCAGGCGTTCCGCGACGGCCAGGACATCCACGCGATCACCGCGTCCCAGGTCTTCGGCGTGCCGATGGCGGCGATGACCCCGGACATCCGGTCCAAGGCGAAGGCGATCAATTTCGGCATCATCTACGGCATTTCGGGCTTTGGCCTGGCCCGCCAGATCGGCACCACGCCGGGCGAGGCCAAGCACTACATCGATCAGTATCTGGAACGCCTGCCGGAGCTGAAGACCTACATGGACGAGACCAAGGCCTTCGTCCGCCAGCACGGCTATGTCACGACCCGCTTCGGGCGGCGCTGCTACATGCCCGGCATCACCGACAAGAACCCGGCGCGCCGCCAGTTCGCCGAGCGTCAGGCGATCAATGCGCCGATCCAGGGCACCGCAGCCGACATCATCAAGCGCGCGATGATCCGCGTGCCGAAGGCGCTGGCGGCGGCCGGCCTCAGCGCCCGCATGCTGCTCCAGGTCCATGACGAACTGGTGTTCGAGGTGCCGGAAGGAGAGGTGGAGGCGACCGCGAGGCTGGTGTCGGAAACGATGCAGGCCGCAGCGCCGGAGATGGCCACGCCATTGATCGCCGAGGCCAAATGGGGTGCCTCCTGGGCCGAGGCGCATTAGCGCAAATCGTCGTCGCGGACTGAATCAGTCCGCGACGACGATTTGCGTGTTAATTCAATAGTTTGATCGTTTTCCGAACCGCCAGACTGGTTCAGTCTGGCTGGAAAACGCTCTAGGACCGGACGACGGTCGAGGGATTCAGCCTCTCGTAAGGTCGATGAGGTGAAGCTCTCAGGGCAGACACCCGGAGGCTTCGTCGATGATCCGTCTCGTCCTGGTATGCCTGATGCTGGCTTGGGCCGCGGGTCCCGCGCGCGCCAGTCTGGAAGCCGGCGAGTTCGATCAGCACCAGCCGGCCACCAGCGATCCCGACCGGTCGATCCAAGCGAGCTACCGGCCGATCGCGCTGGTGGCCTTGCGCCGCGACGGCGAGGCGCCGGCACGCCTGGATGCGACGCGGCTCAATCGGGCGCTGCTCGCCCTCGACCCGGCGCTGGAAGAGCGCCTGCAGGTGGTGAGCGCCGAGCCCGGCACGCTCATCGTCGGGATCGACGGCATCGGCGACCTTGTGGTCATGGCCCAGGACGCGCCGATCTCCTGGCGGGAGATCGCCCGGCCGGTCGCCAACGCCGCGCGCTGGCCGACCGCCGAGGAGGACATGCGCGCCCACACCGACCATGTCATTGTCTCCACCATCGCGGCCGGCGGCGACTTCGCCCAACGCCGGTCGAACGCGCTCGCGGTGACCATGGTGGCGGCGGCCCTTGCCGGCGATGGCGCGACCGGCCGTGCCGACCCGGTCGGCGTCTACTGGGGCGGCGGGGCCGTGCTCACCCCCGCGGCGCGCTTCGTCAAGGCGGCCCGCCGCTTCGTCGCCGCGCGCGAGATGCCGGTCTACACCTGGGTCACCTTCGTCCCGCTCAACGCGCTCACCGAAACCGGCGAGATGGGCTTCGGCATCACCACCCGCGGGCTCCTGCCGCTCCTGGGCATGGAGGTCGAACTGCAGCCGACCGACCATCCCCGCGCCGTCGTCATCAACCGGACCACCGGCGTCATCCACTATCTGATGGACCACGGGCCGGTCGTCCGCCACGGCGACACCATGGGCATATCCGACGACGAGGTGATGCGCGCGGTCCATGTCCGGCGCGGCCGGGGCCGCGGCGTGCCGGTCCTGGAGCTGACCATCGAACGGCTGTCGACCGGCGAGGGACAGCTGCGCTGACCGCTTCAGGCGCCGTCCTGTTGCGGGTCCTGCACCAGGTCCGGGCGGCGTTCCGCCAGCAGCGCCATGAACGTCTCGCCGTTGTCCATCATCGGCGCGAAGCCGAGCTTGCGGCCATCCGCACGGATCATCACGAAGGTCTGGGTCACCGGGTTGTAGTACGCTTCCCGGATGTCGCCCCAGGCGACGGTGACCGGCGGCCACGGCCAGGTCCGCTCGCCATAGCCGGTGTCGTCCCACCATGCCTCGAACCCGAAGACGGAATAGCCGACGATGAGTGCCGCCAGGGTCAGGGCCGTGGCCACCAGGGCGGCGATCAGGCGCTGGTCCTCCGCCGCGAAGAACGCCGCGAAGGCGATGAACCCGGCGATCGGGAACACCGCGATCGCCGCACAGCGCCAGGCCGTGCCGAAGCGGATCACCTGACCGCCGGCCGATGCCGGGGCGTTGCGCCGCATCGCTATCAACGCCATCACGACACCGGCACCGACCGCCGCGGGCAGCAGATAGCGCAGAATCGTCAAGACCGGATCCATCTGGGCTGACCTCATCCGCATGGCGCAGTTAGGCTTGCGCGATCCTCGCGTCGACGGGAACCTCTCGATGTCCAGTGCCCACGACCCCTCGCGCGTTCAGCGCCTCCGCCGCTTCTATGCCGATTTCCTGGCAAAGGCCACGGCGGCCGCCGACCCGGTGCGCGAGGCGTTCGCGACGGTCCCGCGGGAGGCTTTCCTGGCACCGGGCCCGTGGTCGGTTTTCACCGGCCCCAACGGCTATGTCATGACGCCGGACGACGATCCGGCCTTCGTCTATCAGAACGTCCTGATCGGCCTCGACCCCGGCCGCGGCATCAACAACGGGGAGCCGAGCCTGCATGCCCTGGCCCTGACCCGGGTGGCGCCGAAGCCGGGCGAGCGGGTGCTGATGATCGGCATCGGCGGCGGCTACTACGCCGCCATCATGGCGCATCTGATCGCCCCCGGCGGGCGCATCGCCGCCTATGAGCTGGACCCAAGCCTCGCCGATATGGCCCGGCGCAACCTTGAAGGCCGGTCCAACGTCGTCGTTCACGCCCGGTCCGGCACCGATCGCCCGTTCGAGAAGGCTGACATCATCTATGTCGGCGCCGGCGCCAGCTTTCCGCCGCCCGCCTGGCTCGACGCCCTGGCCGAGGGCGGCCGTCTGTTGTTTCCGCTCACCCCCGGGCCGGCGCAAGGCGGCCTCCTGATGGTGACGCGCAAGGCCAACGGCTTCGCCGCGCGCTTCGTCTCGCCCTGCTACTTCATCGCCTGCGCCGGCGCCCAAGGCACGGAGCCCGAGCGCGCGGCGCTGGCCGACAAGTTCCGCCACGGCGGCTGGGGGGCGGTCCGCCAGCTGCGCCGTGACCGCGGTGCGGGCGACCCGGGCCTGTGGTTTTCCGGCGACGGCTGGTCGCTGACGACCAC
>CAYNIS010000141.1:0-8116 GCA_964397055.1 uncultured Rhodospirillaceae bacterium
GCTCGACGGTCAATATCTGATGCAGGTCGAAGGCGAAGAACAGGACGAAGGCGCGTGGCGTCGCCGCCCGGATGTCGTCGGCGGCGATTTCGGCCACAAGCTTCAGATAGGCGATGCGCTGAGGGGTGGGGCGCAGGCTGTCGATTGCCGCACTCAACCGGTCCTGCCAGCCGCGGACACCGCCGGATCGGTCCCGGCCGGTTTCCCCGGTGCCTGCAATCGCCTCGCTCGTCGCCATTCCGGCTCCTCGTCACCTGACCGCCGGCCGCAGTCGGATCACCTGCCGACGCGTGCCCCCGTAACTCTGGTTGACTGAAACCCTACCGGATCTCCAGGGGCGATGTCCCCGCCGAGAGGCCAAGCGTCGGCCGCCCAGATGGCGACCATAAGGCGCAGCCCTTACCAAGATACGACCGAACCGGGGTAATCGTTGCACCGGTGCTGCCGTGGCCCGTGGTCAGCCGGAAGCGCGCGCAAGGGCGGCAAGCCCCGCCCGGAAAGCGTCCAGGGCATCGTCGTCGGTCAAGAGGGCGGGGTCGTTGTGGTCGCCGGTGCGCTGCACCTCGGCGACGGCGCGCGCCCAGGCCTCCCCCGGGGCGGAACTCCGGCCGAGTTCGACCAGCGCCATCAACTCGACCCGCGCGCCGGCATCGAGCGCGGCGAAGGCATGGCGCAGGGCCGCCGCCTCCGGCAGGGTGTCGACCAGCATGCGCTCGACGTAGGGGCTGTAGCCGGAAAGGTTGGCGTCGTCGTCATCGACGTCGTCCGGCTCCGCGCCGAGGTCGTGGTTGAGGCGCCGGCTCTCCTCCAGGAACGCCTCCCACAGCACGACCAGCGTTTCGATCCGATCCGGCGTCAGATGGGCGAGCATGCGGGGTCAGGGTCCGATCGGCTGGCGCCGGTCGTCGGCGAGGCCGACCAGGCCGGTCTCCCCATCGTCGGCGACCTTCAGGATGGCGAACCGCGCCGACTCGAAATCCCGCGCCCGCCCCTCCTGGAAGAAGAAGCTGTCGGGCGCCACGGCAAGGCGCCGGCCCTCCCGGCGGTAGGCGACGACCAGTTCGCCCGGCTCCGGCTTTTCGCGGGCCGCCAGCGGGCGCGCCGCCGTCGCCACGTCATTGCCGTCGCGCGCGACCGCCAGCCGCCCGGTTTCGGGCAGCTCTGCGATGTCGAGGCCGGGCGCGAAGGGCAGCCGCTCGAACCGCAGCACCATGAAGTCGCCCTGCATGAGCGAGCGCGGGTCACGCGGGCCGAGCGGCAGCAAGAGCGTCTCGCCATGGTCGATGACCGCCTGCTTGAGCGCGATCTGCCAATTGGCGACGGCGAGCACGAGGGCGAGGCCGATGGCGACCACCGCCGCCTCGAGCGTCAGGAGATGCCTGGTCACCGGTCGGTCTCCTCCCCAAGCGGGCTCCAGCCGAGCCCCCGCGATCCGGGCCGGGTCAGCCACCAGATGCCGAGGAAGATAGCGCCGATCAGCGCGAGGAGGAGGGACTTGGTCAGAAGGTCGAGGGCAAGGTCGTAGTAGAAATGGCTGATCGACCAGATCGCCAGCGCCGCGCCGATGCCGGCGACGGCCTTGACGCCGAGGACATAGCCGGTCGCCATCAGGAGAAAGCCGGTGGTCAGCGTCGGCGGTGCCAGAAGCAGGACGACCAGGGCTGCCACCACGACCTGGACGACGCGGCCGCGCCGCGCCGGCGGCAGAGTCCGGGCATAGATGGCGGCGAGGGCGACGGCAGAGGCCAGGGCCGAGATGCGCGACAGAAGAGGATCGCGCGCACCGGCATAGGCGCTTTCGACGTCGAACATGATCATCAGCGCCGGGACCGACAGCACCAGGGCAAGGGCGGCCGGGCGGAGGTCGCGGCCGGGAACCGGCAGGACGAGCAAAGCCAGGCCCAGCGGCAGGGTCAAGGGCACGACCAAGTCGGTGGTGCCGAGCGCCAGAAGCTCGTCGAGGCGGGTATCGTCGATCGCGACCAGCACCATTGCGATCGCAAACACCGTCGCCAGGAACTGCACCACCGGCCGGTCGAGGCGGGCGGCAACGGCGGCAGCACAGGCCACCGCGGCGAGAGCCGCCGGCCACAGCTCGTCCGCGGTAATGCCGACCCCGGCAGCGCCGAGGGCGATCGCCGCCGCATAGAAGGCATCTGCGAAGGGCTTGCGGAAGGGCGACGGTTGGGCACCGGCCGCCGTGGCGGCAATCGCGGCGCATAGGGCGCAGACAAGAAGCGGTGGGCCCGGCTGGCCGGTGCCGAAGATGACCGGCACGATCACCAGGACAATGCCGGCGGCGAGCAACAGGAGGGCGGCGATCCACGCCCCGATGCCGAGGCCCAACTGCAGGAACCAGGGCATGGCGTCGTCGGCCGCCGGCTGGGCCGCCACCACGCCTCCTGGCGGCACCTCCAACACCTCGGCAAGCCAGGCGAGATCGCGGGCACCGGTCGTCATGTCGCCTCCGCTGCCATGGCGCGGCGCAGGGCGACCAGAACGCGGGCAGTCTGGCCGAAGATCGTCAGCACCATCAGCGCCAGGATCACGAACACGAAGGCTGCCCCGACGGAGGTCCGAACGGCCTCGATCGCCGCCTCGACGATGACGCGACCGACCAGGGCTGAAACCGCCAGCGCGATTGCCACGGCGACCAGGCTGAGGATCGGGAAGTCGGGCAGGCGATGGCGGTAGACCACCCAAAGGGCGGCTGACACGACCAGGAAGATCGGCACCGCCGGCGCCGCCATCGCGTCAAGCTCGCGCCAGGGGGCGAAGGCGACGGCGATCGCCGGCCCGGCCGCCGCGACGACGACGGCAAGGACGGCCAGGACCCGGGTCCAGCGCCCGGCGACCCAGCCGTGGCCGCGCTCGACCAGCATCTCCCGCGCGGTCAGGACGCCGAGGTCGAGGATCAGGATCGCGCGCGGCATGTCCCATTCGTCGAGCCAGCCGTCGGGCACGCCGCGCTGGTCGGCCCAGAGGCCGACGGCGATATGCACGACGGCCAGCAAGACGACCCATTGGGCCGAGGATCGGGACACAAGCGTCCACGGCAGTGTCAGCCCCGCCCACAGCGCGAACAGCGTCCAGGCATCCGCCCCGGTCTGGTAGATCTGCCCGAACACGGCGAACAGCACACCGACCAGCACCGTCGCGGCGACCAGCAGGGCCTGGCCGACGACATGGCGCAGGCCGACGACGACGGCGGAAAGCGCACAGATGACGATGCCGGCCTGGATCAGGCCGAGCTTGGTGCCCGGGGCCAGGTCATCCCAGTTGTAGGCGAAGAAGAAGACGATGCCGGCCAGCACCTGGCCGACGCCGAAGGCGAGCAGCGCGTTGCTCGCCGCCTGCCGCCACCAGCCCTCGTCCCGGATCAGCTCGAGGACCTCGAAATAGCGGGAGCGGTCGAGGACGCCGGCGGCCACCAGGGCATGGACGGCCCCAGGTGTCGCCGGCCGTCGCAGAACTGGCTCTGGATCGCCCTGGACGGCTTCGCCCTCAGTCGTCACGGCGGCGATAGGTCAGGGTCTGGCCGCCCGGCAGGGCGAGGGAGATGCGCCCCTCCTCCAGCCGCTGGAAGACCAGGCCGAGCTCGATGCAGTCGGTCTGCACGAGGACCCGCGACTCCGCGACCTCGTACTCGGCGTCACAGAAGGTCGAACCGAAGATCATCTTGTCCTCGGTGAATTCGAGCTCGGAGAAGGTCATCGAGGAGAACACCCGGCTGACCATCTGCTGGAGCACGCCGGGCGGCTCCTCCACCTCCCAGACGCCGATGAGCGGGTTCGATTCGGCACAGGCTCCCAGCGCCAACAAGGCCAGCCCCGCGAGGCGGCCACCGGCCTTTCGCACAGCACCGCGCATCATTGCTCCAGACACCCGCGAAGGCGGCGGCCGCCGTCAGGCGGCGCGCTGGTGATCGTGCTGCAGCTTGGCGACGATTTCCTCGAGCGACTCGGCGGCGTCCTCGATCGGGACCTGGCAGGTGCCGGCCTTGGCATGGCCGCCGCCGCCATAGCCGAGCAGCATGGCGCCGATGTTCGTGCGCAGGCTGCGGTTGACGATCGAGGCGCCGACCGCGAGCACGGTCCGCTTGCCGTCGTGGCCGCGCATCATGTGGATCGACACGTTGCACTTCGGGAAGAGCGCGTAGACGACGAAGCGATTGCCGGCCCAGATCGTCTGCTCCTCGCGCAGGTCGATGACACAGACATTGCCGCGCACCCGGCTGCAGCGGGTCAGCTGGTCGAGGAAGCGGCCCTCGTGCTCGGCATAGAGGACGGCCCGCTCGCGCACGTCGGGATGGGCCAGGATCTCGCTGATCGAGTATTTCTGGCACATGTCGATCAGCGACATCATGAGCGCGTAGTTGGAGATGCGGAACTGGCGGAAACGGCCGAGGCCGGTGCGTGCATCCATCAGGAAGTTCAGGAGGATCCAGTCCTTCGGGTTCAGGATCTCCTCGGTCGTGAACATGGCGCTGTCCGCCTTGTCCACCATCTCCATCATCTCGTCGGAGACGCTGGGGAACTTGTCCTGGCCGCCGAAGTAGTCGAACACGACGCGGCTGGCCGACGGCGCCTCCGGATTGCAGATGTAGTTGGACGGGGCACCGACCCGGATGGTCTCGCTCATGTGGTGGTCGAAGGCGAGATAGCAGCCCGGGACATAGGGCAGGTTGGTGGTGATGTCGGTGTCGCTGATCGGGATCAGGCCGTCCTGCATGTCCTTCGGATGGACGAACTTGATCTCCTCGATCATGTCCAGTTCCTTCAGGAGTACGGCACAGACCAACCCGTCGAAGTCGCTTCGGGTGACCAGACGGTACTTGCCTTCGGGCCGTTCCGACATCGCTCTCGTCTCCATGAAGGGCAACCGATCAAGAGGCAGCATCCCGGACGGACCTGAACGATCCGGGACGGCCACGATCCTTCGCGGAATTCGCACGGCCGATCAAGGCCGCCGATCGCCGTTGCGATCAAGCGGAGACGAGGGTTAAGGAAGCACTAAGGCCGGCCCCTGGGGAGCCGGCCTGTGCGTTCATGTCAGTCGACCGACGGTGGCCGCGTGCCGGGTAACCCGGCCGGCGTCAGCCCTGGCGCGCCTTGAAGCGCGGGTTGACCTTGTTGATGACATAGGTGCGACCCTTGCGGCGAATGACGCGGCACGCCTTGTGGCGCGACTTCAGGGTCTTGAGCGAGCTGGCCACCTTCATGAGGTCGGGCCCTCCGGTCACGGCGTAGAAAAATCAAAGCGGTATAGTAGTCAGGGCGGATTGACCCGTCAACACCCCCATCCCGGGCGGCATCACCGGCCCGGCATCCCCTCCAGCGCGGCGGCCTGGGCGTTGTCGTGGGCGGAGACCTCCTGACCCGCGACATCGACCGGGATGGTGAGGTCGGGCTCACCGCCGTCGGCGATCAGGAGGATCTGCTTGTAATACCACTGGACCAGGCGCCCGCCGGACAGCGTCGCCTCATAGCGCGTGTCCGGTTCCGGCCCGTCGGCCAAGAGCTTGGCGGAGAAGGCGGGGTCCGGAACCAGCGGCCGGGCGATCCCGGCGACATCCATCGCCCCGGCGGCCAGGGCGGCGTTGATTCCGGCACGGGTGCGGAAGCCGCCGGTCACCATCAGCGGCATCTCGGCGACCTTGCGGATGCTTTCCGCGAACCCGAGGAAGTAGCTTTCCCGCTGATACGTACTCTCCGCCATGCCGGCCGGGCGGGCGCTGCCGTCGCCGGTCGCCTCGCCGGAGATCAGGACCGGGTTCTCGTAATTGCCGCCGGACACCTCCATCAGGTCGACTTGCGCGCCGTTCAGCCAGCCGACCACGGTCAGGCATTCCTCGTGCGTGAAGCCGCCCTTCTGGAAGTCGGAGGAGTTCAGCTTGACCGACACCGGATAGTCGGGGCCGACCGCCGCGCGCACTGCCGCGATCGCTTCCAGGAGGAGCCGGGCGCGGTTTTCGAGCGGGCCGCCGTACGCGTCCTCGCGCAGGTTGGCTTTGGGCGACAGGAACGAGCTCAACAGGTAGCCGTGGGCGGCGTGGAGCTGGCAGCCGGTAAAGCCGGCCTCCCTGCAGGCGCTCGCCACGGTCGCCATGCGTCGCGGCACATCACGCACCTCCTCGATCGTCAGGGCGCGCGGCGGGGCGTGGCGCTTTACCAGGGCGCCGTCGAGCGGCACCGCGGACGGCCCCACCGGCTCCTCGTTCACCGTGCGCGGGGTCTGGCGGCCGGCATGGCCGATCTGGACCCAGGCCTGCGTCCCGCCCTCGGTCGCGGCGGCGGCATAGGCCCTAAGCGCCTCCATGCCGCCGTTGTTGTCGACCGCGACGTTGCCCGGCCGTTCCAGATAGCGCCGGTCGCCCTGGATGTTTCCGGTCAGCAGCATGCCCGACCCGCCGGCCGCCCAGCGCCGGTAGAGCCGGACATGGCGTTCGGTCGCCCGGTTCCAGCTGTCGGCCAGCCCCTCGGTCATCGCCCCCTTGCACAACCGGTTGGGCAGGGTGACGCCGCAGGGCAGCGTGATCGGCTGGTCGAGGGTGGGCGGCGCTTGATCCGGCATTGGCGGTTTCCTCCGTCGTACGTGGCCCTCTGGTGGGGCCGTCTTGATCGCATTCTGCGTCGGGAAATGCGGTTTTCCCAACCGCTGACGGCGTTTCTTGACGTTTCGTCAGGGATTTGCGGCCAGGATCATCGGTGATCTTCACCCTCGGCGCTGTACCGCCGCCCCCACAGTCATCTAAACAGAACCGCCCCCGGATGGCGGTCAACCGGGTCAGGAACAGCGATGACGGCGATGGCAGCCCTCGACGATTTCAATGGCGGAGCCGCCCACGCGGCCGGCGACGACATCAAGGTCCTCCCGGCCGACAAGACCCTGGCACGGCGGGCGAAGACCGGTGTCGGCGTGCCGCTCGACCAACTGGTCGAACGCGGCAAGCAGGTGGTCACCAAGTTGTCCGGCCTGTTCGAGGTAACCCTTCAGCAGGGGCTGGAGGACATGTCCGCGCTCCAGGATCGGATCGCGGTCGACAACCCGAAGCTGAAGGAAGACTGCACCAGGCTCGAACGCATCGCCCATGACCTGAAGGGACAGGGGGCGACCTTCGGCTGGCCCTTGGTGACGATGATCCTCGCGTCCCTCGTGCGCGGTCTGCGCCGGGAGATCACGACGACGGAAAAGCGGGTCGAACTCATCCACGTCCATCTCGGCGCGCTGAAGCTGGTGGTGCAGAACAAGCGCAAGGGCAAGCCGACCCCGGCCGAGGAGAAGATGGTCATCGCCCTCGACGATGCCGTCGCCCGGCTGACCGTCGGCGAGGAACCGATCTGACGCCGGCCATCGGCGGAGGTGCTACCTATTCCCCCGATCGCATGACCGGTTGACGGCTGCTGGCAGGCATGGTCTGGGGCGGAGCGATGATCCCGTCCCGGAGCAGAGGGTTCTGCCATGCGGGCAGTCGCCGTTCTTGCCGTCCTTTTGCTTCCCGCGATCGCGTGGGCCTCCCCTTCCGACCGCGCGGATGTGCTGATCGACGCCGTGCCCGACGCAGCACGGGCGGCGATGGTGTCCCCCCTCGACGACCCGGACCGGCTGATCTGGCGGTGGACGCCGGTCGCCGCGGCGGGGCGACGATGACCGAGATCGGGACCGACCGGCACGACCTGGTCTGGGACCTCCTCGCCAGCGTCTTGTCGGAGGAGGGCCTGCGCCGCGCGCGCGGGGCTGTGGCGCTGGAGCGCGTCCTGGGAGAGATCACCAACAACCCCGGCTTCCGCGATCCCGGCCGCTACACGCTGGCGATCTTCGGCGACCCGTCCCCGACCGACCCGTGGGCGTTCCGGTTCGAGGGGCACCACCTCTCCATCAACGTCAGCCTGACCGGCGATCTCGTCCTCTCGGTGACGCCGACCTTCATCGGCGCCAACCCGGCAATGGCGCCGGACGGGACCCGCCTTCTGGAGCGCCAGGCCGATATCGCGCGGGAACTCCACGAGACCCTGACGGCGGACCAGCTCGATGCGGCCGATCAGGGCTACCGGGCGGGCGATCTGGCCGGCGGTGCGGCCGGCATCGACCATGGCCTGGAGGCCGCGGGCCTGCC
>CAYNIS010000142.1:0-1611 GCA_964397055.1 uncultured Rhodospirillaceae bacterium
CGGCCTGATGGCGACCGACCAGGAGGCGATCCGGGTGATGGCGCGGCTCGACGGCGATGTCGTCCCGGCGGACCTCGCCCGCGGGCACCTGCCGGGCGATATCGGCTGGCTGCACCAGGACCCGGGCGGCGACGATGCCGACGCCTGGCGGGGAGAACTGTCGGACGCCATGGCGCGCTGGCGGATGCGCATCGGCCGGGCGGTCGCCGATCTGGAGCCCTACCTGCCGGAGGCGGAGGCGCCGGACGCTGCGGAAGACCGCTTTGCGGCGGCCGTGGTGGCGCGGCACGACCCCTTTCGCCGGCTGGTCGAGGATTGGGCGGGTCCGGCGGCCGAGCGGCTGATGATGCCGGTGGGTCCGGCCGCTTGCCGGGTGCTGGAACACCTGTTGCCCGATGCCATGGTGGCGGTGATCCGCGACGAGGAGGCCTTGCGGGCCGTCGCCACGGCGGACGGGCACCTTGCCGATCGCCTGCTGGCCCTGTTCGCCACGGTCGACGTGGAGGAGGGCAGCCGCGGTCCGTCGCTGGAGGACCGGTTGGAGGTCGCCGCCGCCGCCGCCGCCGACAGCGCGCAGGGTGATGCTTTCCTGGTGGCGCTTGCCCGCGCCGGGCAGGCGCGCCTCTCCGCCAGCGATCTCGCCGCGCTCTCCCTCGGGGTCGAACAGCGGCCGGCCGCCGCCCCCGCCATCGGACCCCGTACCCCGGGCGCGAGCCGGGGTGGAAGCCGCCGGGGCGGGCGCGATCGCGCCTGAGCGTAGCTGGAGAGGTAAGTGTTGTTGGCCGGTCACGCCGGCGCCCTGGTGATGCCACAACGTCACACGACGCTAGAGCGTGTTCCAGCCAGACTGAACCAGTCTGGCGGTTCGGAAAACGCTCAACCTATTGAATTGGCGCGTAAATCGTCGTCGCGGCCTGGTTCGGCCCGCTCGGGATTTGCCCTAGGGCGGGTGGTCGCCGGGCTTGAGATGAGCTGACAAGCGGCCGCCGCACCCTTATGTTTTAAAACAATTCCTGTGCCCTCAGACGGTGTCGCTCGCTGGCCATGACCAAGACTGCCCCGCGCCGGCCGAAGGCGACCACGACCCGCCGCCAGCAGCCCACCAGATCGGCAGCCGGCAGGCAGGCAGCGAACCGGCCGACCAGCCCGCGCCGCAACAACGCCAAGACCGCACGGCGCCCCCTGTGGCTGACGCTGGTGCGCTGGGCCGGGGCTGCGGCGCTCGTCGCAGTCCTCGTCGTCGCCGGTATCGTCGCATGGTATGCGCGCGACCTGCCGTCGATCGACCAGGTGACGGCCCAGGCGCTGCGCCCCGCGATCACCGTCCGGGCCGCCGACGGCACCGTCCTGGCGCGCTATGGCGACGTCACCGGCGACAACCTGCCGGCCGGTGGCGTCCCGGCCCATCTGGTCTCCGCCGTGCTGGCGATCGAGGATCGGCGCTTCTATAGCCATCCGGGGGTCGACCCGATCGGTCTGGCCCGGGCGGCGCTGACCAACCTGCGCGCCGGCCGCGTGGTCCAGGGCGGGTCGACGATCACCCAGCAGCTGGCGAAGAACCTGTTCCTGACGCCGGAGCGTTCGATCAAGCGCAAGATCCAGGAAGCCGTT
>CAYNIS010000142.1:1621-8069 GCA_964397055.1 uncultured Rhodospirillaceae bacterium
CAGGAGGCGATCCTGGCCTTTCAGCTGGAGGCGCGGTTCAGCAAGGATCAGATCCTCGCGGCCTATCTGAACCGGGTTTATCTGGGATTCGGCACCTATGGCGTCGACGCCGCCGCGCAGACCTATTTCGGCAAGCCGGCGCGCTCGGTCGACCTGTTCGAGGCCGCGACCCTGGCCGGTCTTCTGAAGGCGCCGTCGCGCTTCTCTCCCCGGGCCAACCCGGATCTCGCGGCCGCCCGCGCGGAAACCGTCCTCGCCGCGATGGTCGATGCCGGCTTCGTCACGCCGGACGAGATCGAGCGGGCGGCGGCGGTGCCGGCGGTCCCGGAGACACGGCCAAGCGGCAGCGACGCCCAGCACTATTTCGCCGACTGGGTGATCAAGGACCTGGACGAACTGGTCGGCGCCGTCGACACCGATATCGAGATCGTGACCACCCTGGACCCGCGCCTGCAGCGCGCGGCAGAGGCGGAGATGCGCGCGATCCTGGACGGGCCGGGGGCGGAACGGGATGCCAGCCAGGCGGCCCTTGTCGTGCTCGACCGGGGTGGGGCGGTCCTGGCGCTCGCCGGCGGCGGCAGCTATGGCGCCAGCGCGTTCAACCGCGCGACCCAGGCGCGCCGGCAGCCCGGATCGGCTTTCAAGCCGCTGGTCTATCTGGCGGCACTCGAGGCCGGCTGGCGCCCGACCGACACGGTCGCCGACGCGCCGATCGACATTGCCGGCTGGACGCCGACCAACTTCTCCGGCGCGTATGACGGGCCGGTCACCCTGACCGATGCTCTTGCCCGGTCGCTCAACACGCCGGCCGTGCGCCTCGCCCAGGCGGTCGGCGTCGACCGGGTGGTGTCGGTCGCCCGGCGGCTCGGGATCGAAAGCCCGCTGGGCCGGGACTTGAGCCTCGCCCTCGGCACGTCGGAGGTGACCCTTCTGGAGCTGACCGGCGCTTATGCCGCGATCGCCGACGGCGGCATCGCCGCCAGCCCCTATGCCGTGGTCGAAATCCGTGACACCCGCGGCCGGGTGCTCTACCGCCAGCACGATCTGCCGCGTCGCGACGCCGTGCGCGCCTGGCACGCCGGGGACCTGACCGGCATGCTGGCCGCCGCCGTCGAGTCCGGCACCGGTCGAAACGCATCCCTTCCAGGGCATCCGGTGGCCGGCAAGACCGGCACCAGCCAGGGCCATCGCGACGCCTGGTTCGTCGGCTTCAGCGGCCAGCGGGTGGCCGGGGTGTGGATCGGCAACGACGACAACACGCCGATGGACGGTGTCACCGGCGGCAGCCTGCCGGCGCGCCTGTGGCAGGCGGTGATGGTGGAGGCGCATCGGGGGCTGGACGCCGTCGCATTGGCAAGCGGAAGCCCCCTGCGCCTGGCCGATGCCGGCGGTCCGATCGACCTCTCCGCCCCGCCGCCCCCGCCATCGGACCGCGCTGACGATCCGCTCGGCCGATTGATCGACAGCCTCACCGGCGGCTCCTCCGGAGATGACGGGCGGTGATCCGGCCTGACGGCCCGACGCCGGAGGGGGTGGCGCGGAGCCTGGCGGGCGTTCGTCAGGTCGACAACCAGCCTCACCTTCGCCATGTCGCCGGCGACGCCTGATCGCCTGGACCGTTTGCTCGCCGAAATCCGCGGCTGCCGGCACTGCGAACAGCACCTGCCGCTCGGTCCCCGGCCGGTTCTGCGCGCCCGGCCGACCGCGCGAATCGCGATCGTCGGACAGGCCCCTGGGACCCGCGTGCACGAAAGCGGGATCCCCTGGAACGATCGATCCGGCGATCGCCTGCGCGACTGGCTCGGGCTCGACTCGGACCGCTTCTACGACGACCGGGTGATCGCGATCGTGCCGATCGGCTTTTGCTATCCGGGCGTCGATGCCCGCGGCGGGGACCTTCCCCCGCGGCCCGAATGCGCGCCGCTCTGGCATGACCGGGTCTTCGCGGAACTGCCCGCCCTCGACCTCGTCCTGCTTGTCGGGTCCTACGCGCAGAAGCGCTACCTGGGCAAATCAGCGAGGCGGACGCTGTCCGAAACCGTGCGGGCCTTCGCCGACTACGGCCCGCGCTATCTGCCGACCCCGCATCCGAGCTGGCGCAACACGGCGTGGCTGAAGCGCCACCCGTGGTTCGAGCAGGAACTGCTGCCGGTTCTGCGCCAGCGGGTGTCACGACTGGTTAACGCTTCGGCGTGACGGAGAGTCGGGATCCGCGGCGCCTATACGTTCGGACAATTTACCGAAAAGGCAGGCGACCGCAGTATCCTGACGGCTGCAGAATGCAGTGCCTGGGTCCCATGACGGCGATCTGCAAGTCCGGATGCCGGGGCTTGCTGAAACCCCTCATGGTCTCCGGCGAAACGACATGGGCGGGCCGCTTCCGGCGGAGGTGTCCCGCAGGATCGAACAGGGTCACCGCGAAGCATGTTCTGGCTTGCCGTCAACAGCGCCCTCGTACACCTCTTGATAGCCGTCACGCTTTGGGTGACGCTGTGCTGCACGCCGCATGTGGAAGCCCGCCGCAACCTCGTCGCCGGCTTCGCGGCGGCGGTGCTGGCCTGGGCCGCGCACGCCGTCAACCTGGTTGATGCGCCCGTGCCGCTGATCCCCTGCCATCTGTTCTTCATCGCCGCCGGCATCCTGATCGGTCGCGGGCTCCTGATCCTGTGCGGCATGACCGTGCCCGGCCGCCTGATCGCCGCCAGTGCCATCGGCTATGTCGCTGTCTATGCTTTCAGCCGACTGGCCGTGCCGCTCTCCCACGAACTCTTCGTGCTGTTCGCCAACACGCTCATGCTGCCCTGGTTTGTCGCCGTCTTCTGGCGGCTCTATCGCCAGCGGTTGGAGAATTCGGCCTACACCGTCGCGCTCATCGGCATGGGGGCGGGCGCCACCCTTTTGGCCATGCGTCCGTTCCTGCTCTTTGTCCTGCCGGACGCCGTCGTCTCCGACGCCTCCCTCGCGCTTTTCGCCCTCGCCTTCAACCTCGCCTCCGTCGGGGTCGCCGGCTGTACGCTGGCCGTGCAGGACGTGCCGACGATGGATGCCCTGACCCGGCGCAATGTCGACCTGGTCGAAGCGAATGCCGCGTTGCAGGAGGCCAACCAGCACCGCACGCGGTTCCTGGCGAGCATGAGCCACGAGCTGAGGACGCCGTTGAACGCGATCATCGGGTTCAGCGATCTCGGCCTGATGACCGCGGACGAGCCGGAGCGCCATCCCGAGTATTTCGAGCTGGTCAAGCAGGCGGGTCATCGTCTCCTGTCGGTGATCGAGGATCTTCTGGACATGGCCCGGATCGAGGAAGGGCGGGTCAAGCTGTCCTCGACGGAGGTCGATGCCGCCGCCGTGTTGAAGGAGGTCGCGGCGCTGCTCCACCTGGAGCTTGAGCGCAAGAAGGTCCGGCTGACCCTGGTCGGGGTCGACCATTCGGCCCCGGTGATGACCGACCGCAAGGCGCTGGAGCGCATCCTGCGCAACCTCGTCACCAACGCGATCAAGTACAACAAGCCCGGTGGTGCCATCATCGCCCAGATCCAGGCGGCCCCCGACCAGCTCCGCATCGTCGTGTCGGACACCGGCATCGGCATGAACCGCGACGAACTGGACCACGTCTTCACCCCGTACTATCGCGCCCAGCGGACCTCCGCCGGGCCGGAAGAGGGCACCGGCCTGGGTCTCGTCATCGTCGATCAGCTTGTCCGTCTGCAGGGCGGTACGGTCGACATCGACAGCACCTTGAACGTCGGCACCACCTTCCAGGTCGTCCTGCCGACCGGGATGCTGGTCCCGTCCGCGCCGGAGGCCGAGGCGGAAGCCGCCCAGCGTTACCCGCGCGCCGCGGCCCGGGTGCACCATCTCGACGGCTCCCGGGCCCTCCGACCGGTCGCCTGACCGCTCGTTCGCGTCGTCGGTGTCACGGTGATCACCCTCGCCATCGCGCTTGCCGCCGGGTCGCTCGGCGCCATGCTGTTCTTCTCGGCGGCCGTCGCACCGACGGTGTTCCAGAGCCTGCCGCCGGATGCTGCGGGGCAGTTCCTGCGTCGGCTGTTTCCACGTTACTTCGTCCTGAACGGGATCGTCGCCGGTGCCGCCGCGATCGCCGCGGCCGTCGCTGCCGCCTGGGTGCCGACGGTCCTGCTGGTGGCGTCCGCCGCTGCCCTTTTCGGCCTGCGGCTGGTTGCGGTTCCGGCGATCAATCGCGCGCGGGACGCGATGGTGGCCGGGAACGGGAGCGCAGGGGACGAGGCCGCCGGACGGCGGTTCCACGCCCTGCATCGCCTCACCGTGCTGGTGAACCTGGCGGAGATGGCGGCACTGGTGGCCGCGATCGTGCTGCTCGGCGGGTAGGGCGGTCCGACCCCTACCAGCCGAAGCGATCGGCGATCTTGTACCAGGCGAGCACCGCCGCCCGCGCCGGGGCGCGCAGGCCGTGGAAGGGGATCGGCTTCATGGTCGTCACCGGGAACCCCAGGTGCTGGGCCGGGGTGCCGCCGATCCGCTGCGCGATCAGCGTGCCCATGGTGGTCGCCATCGCCACCCCGCGGCCGTTGAAGCCGATGCCGGCCAGAAGCCCCGGCTGGGGTTCGTGCAGGTGCGGGAAGTGGTCGAGCGTCAACGCGACATATCCGCCCCAGTAGTGCGTCCACTCGACCTCGCCCAACTGCGGGAACGTCTCCTTCGCCTCCGCGATGATGTGCTGATAGGCGGCCGGGTCGGAGCTGTCGTCCTGGCGCCCGCGTCCCCCCATGATCAGCCGCCCGTCCGCGTCCATGCGGAAGTAGCGGATCAGGCGGCGCGAATCCGACACGACCTGTCCGCCCGGCACGATCGACGCGCGCACGTTGTCGGTCAGCGGGGCGGTCGCGGCCTGGGCGCTGACCACCGGGATCACCGTCTGGTCGAGCCCGGGGACGAGGCCGGCGCCATAGCCGTTGGTCGCCAGCACCACCCAGTCGGAGGTCACGCTGCCGCCGACGGTGGTGGTCCGCCAGCCGTCCGCGGTCCGTTCAAGATCGACCGCCCGGCTGCCGCCGTGGATGCGCCCCCCGGCGGCGAGCGCGGCGCGGGCGAGGCCGCGGGCATAGGCGAGGGGCTGAACCTTGCCGGCGCGGGTGTCCAGGACGCCGGCGACATAGCCCTGGGTCCCCAGTTCCCGGCCGACCCTGTCGCGGTCCAGGTATTCGACACCGAACCCCCGCGCCTGATAGGCCTCTGCCACCTGGCGGCAGCGGGCCTCCGCCTTTTCGTTGTGGGCGCCGCGGATCCACCCGCAGCGTTCGGCGGCACAGTCGATGCCGTGCCGCTCGATCAGGTCGAACACCACGTCGGCACTGCGGGCGGAGGTCTCGATCAGCTTCTCGCCGTCCTCGGCCCCCAGGACCTGGATCACCTCCTCCGGCGTTTCCTTCATGATCGGCAGCACCTGGCCGCCGTTGCGGCCGGACGCCCCCCAGCCGGGCTCGCCCGCCTCCAGCACGACGGCGTCGATGCCCTGCTCGGCGAGATGAAGTGCGGTCGACAGGCCGGTGAAGCCGCCGCCGATGATCGTGACATCGGCGCGGACGTCGCCCGCCAGCGATGGTGTGTCGGGGGCCGGCGGAGCGGTCGCCGCCCACAGGGACGGTGGCAGGGCAGGGGCCTGGTCGGTCATTTCTTGATGTCACCGTAGAAGTGGAGTTGCAGGAACTGGATCGCGCGCAGGATGCCGACCTCGTCCATCGAATGGCCGAGGCCGGGGCGCAGGCAGCTGTCGACATCGAAGCCGGCGGAGCCCAGCGCCGACACCGCTTCCCCCATCGCCTCTGCCGGGACGACGTCGTCGGCACTGCCGTGGATCAGCAGCACCGGCGGCTTCACCAAGACGTCGCGGAGATCGCCCGCCCCGGCGAGGCGGCCGGAAAAGCCGATCAGGGCGGCCGGCCGGGCCTGCCGCCGCGGCCCGACATGCAGCGTCATCATGGTGCCCTGGCTGAAGCCGACCAGCGCCAGCCGTTCCGGTGCCACGCCGGTTTCCGCCAGGGTCCGGTCGAGGAACCGGTCGAGCAGATCGGCGGACGCGGCGACACCGGCGGCGATCGCCGCCGGCGACCGGTCGACCAGGGAAAACCACTGGTGGCCCGGCCCGCCCATCTCGCACGGGTCGGGGCCGTTGGGGGCGATGAAATAGGCCGTCGGCAGGGCATCGCGGAGATACGGGACAAGACCGATCAGGTCCTCCCCGTCCGAGCCGTAGCCGTGCAGGAGGACGACCACCTCATGCGGCTTGCCGCCGGCTGCCGGCCGCACCAGCGGCCCATCCAAGTCTTTGACCATCGCCTTCGGCGTTCTTAGCTTCCGGGGTGGGGATCGCGTTCAAGAAGACCGCGCGGACCCGGGTTCTGTCTAGTCCGCCATCCCGTCCAAGACCACAAGCGACGTCCGGTGCCCCGCTTCATCCACGCCGCCG
>CAYNIS010000143.1:0-8045 GCA_964397055.1 uncultured Rhodospirillaceae bacterium
GGCGCCGGGCAGCCCGGCGATCCTGGTCGCGAACACCGCTTCCGCCTCGCCCGCCCAGGCCCGCGCGGCCGGGCCGTCGCGTTCGATCAGCGCCAGGCGGGCAAGGCCGGCAAGGGCGGTGAAGCGCGCGGCGGCAAGCCTCGGCGTTTCCGCGAGTTCGGTGGCGGCGATCGCGTTGCTGAGCGCGGCCGTCGCCCGCTCTACCTCGCCCTCGTCGATGGCGAGTTGCCCGACCAGCGCCAGCGACCCCGCCTCGTCGCCGAAGGAACCGAGTTCGCTCGCGCGGAAGTCGGCCAGGGCGAGGCGCGCCTCCGGCCAGCGGCCGCCGTCGATCAGGATGCGCGACCTGAGCCAGCCGCGGTGCCAGCGAGTGGTGCCATCGGCCCCGGCCGTGCCGGCGGCCGCGTCGAGGGCGGCCAGGGCTGCCTGTTCGTCGCCGGCCTGGCGCGCGCGGTAGGCGGTCGCGAGGTTCGGGGAGAGCGGGTTGCCGAGCCAGTGCGTTGGTCCGGATCGCGGCACGGCGTCGATGCCGACGATCCTCAGCCTGCGCGGAATGTCCCGACGCTCCGGCAGGGGTATCTCCGCCGGCGGCGGCAGGACGATCTCCGGCGGCGGCCGGTAGGCTGGGATCGGCGGCGTCGGTCCCGAGGCGACGCGCGTCGCGGGCCGGGCGGGGCCACCCGTCGGTGTGGTACAGGCGACCAGGGCGACCATCAGAAGGAGGAGGCCGATCCAGGCACGGGACTTGATTGCCGGGCCGGCTTCAGCCCTCTTGTCGCGGCGCCGATCCGGGTCGACCTTGATTGCCGCGTCGCCGCTCGTGGCATCCGGACCAGCCCTCGCGGCCGCGGTCACGATGGATCCTCTGTCAAGGGACCCTCTCGCGATGGACCCGGCTTCGCTCGAAATAGGCGGCATGTCCTGGCTCGGCAGCATGTCGTGGCTCGTGTGGCCCCTGGCGGGCCTCATCGGGGCCGTCGTCGGACGCGTGCTTCATATCGTGGCGATACGGCTGCCGGCCAACATGATCCATGATGCCGAAATCGCCGATGCGATGTACGAACGTGCCCTGGCGCACCGGTCCGGGGAAACCCTGGCGGACGCGGACGCCGTCGAGGAGCTGGCCGGCAGCAAGCCGGATCGGGTCCTGGTCCCGTTCAGTCACTGTGTGTTCTGCGACCAGGACATCGGCCTTTCCCAGGGACTGCCGCTGATCGGCCTGTTCACCGCCGACGATGCCTGTCCGGAATGCGGCGCCGTCGCGGACTGGCGGCGACCGACGGTGGAGATCGGGGCGATGCTGGTGCCCGTCATCGCCATCCTGGTCGCCGGCCTCACCTTCAAGGCCGCGGCGATCACGCTGTTCGCCTGGGTCTGCCTGGTCATCGCCGTCATCGATGCCGAACACTTCCTGATCCCCGACATCCTGGTGTTCCCGCTCGGCCTCGCCGGCATCGCTGTCAATGCGGCCGACTTGTTCGTGCCGTTGTGGAGCAGCCTCGCCGGGGCCGCCCTCGGCTATGGCGGGTTCTGGGCTCTGCAACGGCTGGCGGGAGCGCTCACCCAGAAGGATGCGGTCGGGACCGGCGACTTGAACATGCTGGGGGCGATCGGTGCCTGGGTCGGGGTCGAGCTTCTGGTCGGCACCGTGCTTGCCTCGAGTGCGATCGGCACCCTTGCCGGCGCGTCGATCATGGCCAGCCGGACGCGCCCGGATGAGGTGTTTCTCCCCTATGGCACCTTCATGGCGGTCGGCGGGGTGGGGATGCTGGTCGCGGGCGAGCGGATCATCGATGGCTACTGGGCATTTATGGCACGACTCTTCAGTTGATGTGGGATAAACGGCCCACAACACCCTAGAAAGCTTGAGGTCCTGGGTACGCGAGTCTAGGGTTCTACCAGCGGGAAAGGATCAGGAGTCCGTGCAATGTGCTGCGGATCGACGGTCTCGACCCGCGCCCCCCCGTGTGGCTCGCGCGCGGTTTGACCCGATGATCCCGATCCGGCCCCAGGGCCTCTTCCTTGCCGTTATGGCACTCGCCCTCATCCTTGGCCTGGCGCCGGTGCGACCCGCCGTTGCCCAGGATGCGCCGATCCCGTGGGACGATGCCCGGCGCTTCCAGCGGTCGAGCTTTCAGGAGGACATTCGGGTCGTCCTTCGGTCGATCGTCGGCCAGCAGGGCCTGCAGTTGAACATCCGCCCGGACGTTTCCGGAGAGATCACGGCGGAGTTCGATACCAGCCTGCGCGGTGCGTTCACCCGGCTGATCGAGGAAAACGACCTCGACTTCGCCTATGACCCGGCCACCGGGACGGTGACGGTCTCGCCCGCGACCGATGAGGTGACCCGCCAGTTCCGCACGCTCCAGAACGTCACCGCGCGCGAACTGCGCTCGGTCAAGCAGCGCTTCGGCCTCGGCGGGCGGCTAGTCATCGACGAGGTGTCCGGCACGGTCCTGGTCGAGGGGCCGCGCGACGATGTGCAGACCCTGATCCAGCTCCTGCAGCGCCTGGAGGATACGGCCGCCGCCCGCGCGGCCGATGCCCTCGCCCGGCGGCAGGCCGATCTTATCGCGTCCGACGCCTTCGCGGCCCAGGAAATCCGGGTCATTCCGCTGAAGTACACCAGCGTCGGCCCGACCACCCAGCTGTTCAACAACCGCAGCGTCACCGTCCCCGGCATCGACCAGACCCTTCGGACACTGCTCGGCGATGCCGAAGACATCGGCAATGGCCCGACGGTGGAGGCGCTGCCGCTGCCGGATGGTGCGACCCCTCTGCCCGCGCCCCTGTCCTTCGACGGCGGTGTGCCGCGGATTTCGATCGACCCGCGCACCAATTCCGTGGTCCTGCGCGGCACGCCGGTGGCGATCGCCCGGGTCGAGCAATTGATCCGCGAACTCGACCGGCCGGTGCCGATGATCGAGATCGAGGTTCTGATCGTCGGCGCGTCCGACGGCGTGTCGGAGGAGATCGGGCTCGACTTCGCCGCCCAATACCAGACCACGGCGCGCAGCTTCGGGATCAACAGCGGCCTCACCGGCAGCGATGTCACCGCCGGCGACGCGCTCGGCCTCGTCGGCGACTTCGACCCGATCCTGTCATCGGTGCTCGGCGGCTTCGTCTACAACGCCGGCGGCTTCCAGTTCCGCGCCGAACTGCAGGCGCTTGAGGCCGAGAACCGCACGCAGACGATCGCCGCCCCGCGGGTCGTGACCCTGAACGGGGTGCCGGCGCGCATCGCTTCCTCCTCCTCCTCCTTCTTCAGCATCGTCCAGGGCGACACGGCCGGCCTGGAGGAAGTGCAGACCGGTGTCATCCTGGAGATCACGCCGGTCGTTATCGAGAACGACGTGCCGGCCGGCCCGCGTCTGATCCGCCTGAACCTCTCCGCCCAGAACACCGCCCCGGATGTCACTACCGCCGGCGCCAGTTCCCTCACCGTCAGCGGCAGCGAGGTGGTGACCGATCTGATCATTCCGGAAGGAGCCACCTTCGTCCTCGGCGGGCTTTTCGACGACAGCCGGGTCGAGGCGGATGACGGCATTCCGCTCCTGAAGGACATCCCGATCCTGGGCGCCCTGTTCGGCACCGAGACCCGGTCCAATGAATTCAACGAAACGCTGTTCTTCCTGACGCCGCGCGTCGTCGATCCATCCACAATTCTGCCGCAGACAGACCCCACCCGTCGCTATATCGAGCACCGCCGCTCGCGGCTGGCGGATACCCGACTGTTCCTGCAGGGCACCGCCCGGGACGCAGGGTCGCCGCTCAGGTTCCTGGAGGAGGATGAGTGATGGGACGGCTGATCATCGCGCTGAACTGGACGCTCGGCAGCCTCGCCCTTGCCGTTGCCCTCCTGGTCCCGACGATCGATCAGCGCCTCGTCGTCGACCCCGCCCGCGACGAGGCCCTGGGCCTGGTCAACGACGTCATCGATGCGCAGACCCGGTATTTCGAGATCCATGACGCCTATGTCCCGTTCCACACGCTGGCGGACGGCGCGGAGGAGGCGATCCTGCGCCTCGGGCTCGATGCCGCGGCGTTCGGGGAGGCGCGCTTCGTGCTGGTCGCCGCGGGTGACGAGGATGCGGCCCTGACCGTGCGCGCGATCAGCGGCGCTGATGCCCTAGTCGAGGGCCGGGCACCGGCCCTGGTGGTGTCGCGGTCGATCCCGCGCCCGGGTGCCGCCGCCACCGCGGCGGAATGGGAGGCGCTGTCGAACCGCCGGCCCGGGTTGTTCCAGGGGCTCGGCCTGTGAACCGGACGGGTCCAGGTTTCCACCCTGTGAGCGACCTCGGCCGACGTCGGTTCATCGCCGGGCTCGGCGCCGGCCTCGCTCTTCGGGCGTGTCAAATGCCCGGTGCCGAGGCCCCACCGGCCACGACCGAGGGCACCCGGCCGCCGCCGCTCGTCGTTCCGGTCTACCGCCCGCGCGACCGCTGGCTCTACGACGACGGCTATGCGCTCATCGTCTCGGACGTGTTCCCCGACGGGACGACGCGCTTCGTGCGCATGGACAACCCGGACCTCTGGCAGGTGCGCTCGGCCCTTTTCTGGGTGGAGATGCAGTCGGCGCGCAGCCGCCGGACGATGCTGTCGCGCTCGGCCGATCCCCTCGGCCTGTTCGAGGCGCGGGTCGGCGAGCCGATCCTTTTCGAGCGACAATACGACCGCGACGGCGACATCATCCGCCATGAGACATCCTGGGTGATCGAAGGCACCGAGCGGGTGACGGTGCCGGCCGGCAGCTTCGATACCTGGGTCCTGGTCAAGCGCACACGATCGCTCGTCAGTGATTGGACCGGTTTCGAGCGCTGGTGGTATAGTCCGGCCGTTCGGAACTATGTCCGCCTGGAGTATCGCTACGGCGACGCTTCCGTGCGCCTGCGTGAGCTGGTGAATTTTGAGCTTGCCGACGGTTCCTGAGCGGTTTTCCGGGATTGAGGGATCGAAGCCGGGACGCCGCGGCGACGAGCTGGAGACGAGGAAATGATGGCGATTGCGAGCTCCACGAAGAGGCGGGCCAGGGGCGAGTCGGGGTTCACGCTGATCGAGTTGATGATCGTCGTCGCGATCATCGGCATTCTCGCGGCGATCGCGACCCCCTCCTTCATCCGTCAGATCCGGACGGCGGAAACCGCACAGCCGGTCGAGGACATGGCCCGGATCGAGCAGAACATCCGCGCCTATGTGGACACCCGGCCAAACGTGACCGAGGAGGACCTGATGGCGGCCCTCGACGGCAAACGGGTAGAGGGCGAGTGCGACGACGATGCCGCCTGCCTGGACCGCATCATCCCGACGATCTCGCTCAATCCGCAGTCCGACTGGGTCTACACGGTCGACACCGAAATCAACACGGATCGCGAGGCGTTCGTCTGCGTGCGGGGCGAACGACAGGACGCGCCCGACACGACCACCTATCTCCTCTATTCGACGCTCGCCTCCGCCCGCCCGCAATGGGAGAGCCATGTCTTCCGGACGCCTTACGTGACGCAGGGTGCCGCGTTCGAACCCGGCGGTTCCTGCGCTGGCCCGGACCCGACGGCGTCCGCCACCCAGCAGGACGGGTCGACCTGATCCGGGCTTCCCGGACGGTCCGATCCGAGCGACAGGCGCTGACGTGTCCCTGTCCGGCCTTGGTCCCCCGCGACCCGCCGACCGCTCCGAAGCCCCGGCCGGCCCGGCCCGGCCGGGCACGGCCCGACGCGCCCGCTACGAGGATCTGAGGCGTATCGGGCGGGGCGGCCACGCGACCGTCTACCGGGCCTTCGATCGCGAACTCGGCGTCGATGTCGCGATCAAGACCCTGCACAAGAACCGGTCGACCGAGGAGTTGCGCGCGGGACTGATCAACGAGGTCAAGATCTCGCGCCTGCTCCGGCATCCGAACATCTGCCCGATCCACGACCTTTATGAGGGGCCGGAGGGGACCGGCATCGTCATGGACTTCATCGATGGCGTGACCCTCGCCAAATGGATGCAGCGGCATGGCGGGCGACGGCTGGAAACCGCACGCCAGCGCCGGATCATCCTGATGAAGGTTCTGGATGCGCTGACCGTCGCCCACCGCCATATCGTCCATCGCGATCTCAAGCCCGACAACATCTTCCTCAAGGGCGGTGATCCGGACACGCCGATCATCATGGACTTCGGCGTGTCCATCCTGGGCATCCATGGCGACGAGGCGGTGACCGGCACCCCCAAATACATGGCGCCGGAGCAGTTCGAGGCGCCGGAGCAGGTGGATCGGCGGTCCGATCTGTTCTCGGTCGGCATCCTCGCCTACGAGCTCTTCACCGAGACCATTCCCCCGAACTCCAACGTCCGCATCCGGTCGATGTATCGGGCGGCCCGGGTCCCGCTCGAGGACATCACGCCGCCGTCGCATTTCTGCCCGGCCGTGCCGCCGGGGCTCGATCGCCTGATCCTCCAGATGACCGCGTTCGATCGTGACGACCGGCCCGGCTCGGCGGAGGAGGTGCTGGCGCTGATGCGCCGGTTTCCGTTGACCGATGCCACCGACAGCGCACCGATCGGCGGCGGACGGGCGCGGGAACGTGTTCATGTCGATGGCGGGCTCTACCGCCTCGGGTCGCGCCCGGACGGACCGAACCAGAATGAGAAGCCGGCGCGCCGTGTCACCCTCAGTCCGTTCGCGATCGATGTGACGCCGGTCACCAATCTCGACTATCGCCGCTACTGCGATGCCACCGGCAGCCCGCTGCCACCGCTCTCGGCCGATCCCGTCTTCGGCCGCGACGACCATCCGGTGGTCGCGGTCACCTGGGCGGAGGCCGCGGCGTTCGCCGCCTGGGCCGGCGGGCGCCTGCCGAGCGAAGCCGAATGGGAGTGTGCCGCGCGTGCCGGGACGGTGTTCGCCGAGTTCCCGTGGGGTGAGCGTCAGCCGGCGCGCTCGGAGGTCAACATCGGCGGTGTCTGGGGGTCGACCAGCCCGGTCGGCGCGCACCCAGCCGGGGCCAATCCGCTTGGCCTGCAGGACATGGCGGGCAATGTCTGGGAATGGTGCCGGGACACCTTCGATCCCGATTTCTATGGCAGCCTGGCACAGGGCGACCTCGATCCCTGCTGCCGGCGGGACGGCCCTTCGCGCAGCTTGCGCGGCGGTAGCTTCGCCAGTTTTGCAAGTCAGGGGCGCGTTGCCTTTCGCGGTCACGCCGATGCGTCGGAGCGGCGCCGTGACATCGGGTTCCGCGTCGTCTACCCAGCTTCCGACATCGGGGCTTCCACGGGTTCCCATGACCCGTGAGGCGGTGACGTTTTCAACTTGCCTTTCAGTTACTTAATGTCCGGTCTTCACATTCTGTTAGAGAATGTGGCATGGTCCTTGATCGTCCCGTAACACATCGGCACCGGATGGCACCGCCGACCGACATCGTGATGACCCTGTCGACCCGCGAACGCAGCGGCCAGTCGGTCGTGCTGTCGGGGTCCCGCGGCCGCTACGTCTTCGGTCGCGCCCTCGGTCCGGATGACGGTGCGGTCGATATCGTGTTGCCCGATCGGTTCGCCTCGCGCCGTCATTTCGATCTCGCCTGGAGTGCCGTCGCAGAGACCTGGGTGCTGAAGGACCTGGGCAGTGCGAACGGCACCCTGGTCGAGGAGAGCCTGGTCGATCGCCCGATCGAGCTTGGCGAACGGGCTCGCGTCAGGGTCGGCGCGACCATCGTCGACCTGTGGTTCTGCCCGCCGGCAACGGATACGCCGGCGGCGCTCCAGCCGTTTGTCGAGGCCGGCCGGCATGCGGAACCCGTGCTGCCCTATGACCCGACCGACCCCCCCGACCGGGTGGCGCCCCTTGGCGAGCCGTCCGCCAGCCTGGACCCGTCGACCCTGGTGCCCACCACCCGGCGCCTGCCGCGTCCGGCGGCACCCTATGATCCTTCGGCGGACGACAGTGCCGACGGAACCCCGGAAGAGGGCGAATTGGGCGACGCCGGCGTCCCTTCCGTGCTGTCGCCGCCGTTGAACGTCGTGCGTTTCGGGGAGGCGTCGGAGCGAGCGCGTGCGGCACAGGGGCT
>CAYNIS010000144.1:0-8018 GCA_964397055.1 uncultured Rhodospirillaceae bacterium
GACGGCCTTCAGGTCCGCACCGGCGCAAAACGCGCCACCAGCACCGGTGAAGACCGCGACGAGCTGGTCCGGGTCGGCCTCGAACCCGCGAAAGGCGTCGGCGAGCCCCTCCGCCGTTTCGTTGTCGACGGCGTTGCGCACCTCCGGCCGGTTGATGATCACCGTGGTAATCGGCCCGTCCCGCTCGACCAGCACCTTCGATCCCGTGTCAGCTTGAGCTTGCGCTTCACTCATGGCCTTTTCCTCCCTAGCCTCTAGTTTAGGTATTGGCGGAATAGCAGCAGGGATCAGGCGGTGGCTATCAAGATGGAGGTCCGTCACGATCTGCCCGATACGCTCGGCGGGGTCCCGGAACAACTGACCCTGAAGCTGACCGCGTGGCCGTCGCTCGCCGCCCTCGCCGACGTCTGCCGCCACCCGCTATGGGCGTGGACGGCCGACACGCCCCTGGAACCGTGGGGGCGGCTGATGACGTTCTGGTCGACGCCGGTGATGCCCGTCTGGACGGTGCGCCATTCGGAAGAGCGCGATCCCCAATCCCTGGTGGTGGAAGTCAGCGACTACCGCGTGGTCGATGACGCCGGCGGAGTAAGCGGCGCGTGACCTCGATCACCGCAGATGGCGGCAAGCCCGCCCCGCCGCGTCGGGTCCTGGTCGCGGACGCCGCCCTCCTCACCAAGAGGGAACGGTTCTGGATGGCGTTCACCGGCATGACCGGGGTCATGATCACGGTGATGGCGACGACCATCGTCAATGTCGCGGTCCCGGACATCATGGGGGCGTTCGGCATCGGCCAGGACCAGGTCCACTGGATTTCGACCGGCTTCCTCGCCGCCATGCTGCTCGGCATGATGATGAACGCGTGGTTCCTGTCGAATGTCGGCCCGCGCGACACCGTCGCCGCGGCGATGGCCATCTTCTCCATCTGCTCGGTCATCGCGCAGATGACGCCGTCGTTCTCCGTGATGATCGCCTGCCGCATCGTGCAGGGGGCGTGCGCGGGCATCCTCCAGCCGCTGTCGATGGCGCTGACCTTCAAGATCTTCCCGCCCGAAAGCCGCGGGGCGGCGATGGGCCTGTTCGGCATGGGCGTGGTCATCGGGCCGGCGATCGGCCCGGTGGTCGGCGGCATGATCGTCGACATCGGCGACTGGCGGAACCTGTTCATCGTCACTCTGCCGGTGACCCTTGCCAACATCGTCATGGCCCAGGTCTTCCTGCCCGGCCGCGACCCGAATGCGCCGGCGGTGAAGCTGAACTGGCTGTCCTTCTGCCTGTTCGCCGGCATGGTCGGTGCGTTTTTGATGGCGGTCTCCGACGGTCAGCGCATGGGCTGGGGATCGGACTACATCATCGCCCTGGTCAGCCTGTCGGTGTCCTGTCTCGTCGGCCTCGTCTGGGTGGAATGGACGACGGAGCGGCCGTTGATCCACGCAGGGCTGTTCGCCCATCGGACCTTCGTCATGACCATCGTGGTGGCGTTCGTGGTCGGCATCGGATTGTTCGGCTCGCTCTACGTGATCCCGGTCTTCGTGCGCGAGATCCAGCACATGAACGCCACCAACGCCGGCTGGCTGCTGTTCCCCTCCGGCCTCGCGATGCTGTCGATCTTCCCGTTCGCGGGGCGCATCGCCCAGAACTATCCGGCCGGCTACCCGATCATCTGCGGACTGACCTGCTTCTTCGTCTCGTCCTTCTTCCTGACCGCGGCCGACGCCCACAGCGGGTTCTGGTGGCTGGCCGCGTGGGCCGCCCTCGGCCGCATGGGCATCGGGCTGATCTTCCCGAGCCTCAATTTCGGGGGGCTCGCGGCCCTGCCGCCGCACCTGCTGCCCTATGGCACGTCGATGATCAACATGTCCCGCCAGCTCGGCGGGGCGGTCGGCGTCGCCGCCGTCGCCATCTACATCGAACAGCGCACCCAGCGGCACATCGAACAACTGAATGCAACGCAGACGGAGGCGAACAGTGTGACGATGGAGATCGTCACCCGCGTCGACGCGATGATCCGGGTGACCGGCCTGCCCGATCTCGAGCGGCTCGATCTCTCCCACCTCTACCTGCAGCGCATCGTCTCCGGCCAGGCTGCGGCCCTCGCCTATCAGGACAGCTTCTGGGCGCTGACCGTGGTCTTCATCCTGTGCGTGATCCCGGCCCTGTTCCTGTTGCGCCGGCCGCAGACCCAGGCGGGCCCCCCGTCATCGCCACCATCAACGCCGCCGCCAGCCGCGAAGCGCTGATCCGCCCGGTCGCGACGTTGCGTCGTGACGGGTGATAGGCCGCGACCAGTCGACGGCCATCGTCGAGCGGCCATGCCGCACCATGGCCAAAGGCGTGGGACCGCCGGTCGAGCCCTAGAGCATTTTCCAGCCGGCCGGAATCGGCCCGGCGGTTCGGAAAACGCTCAGATTCAATTGGTTTGCGCGAGTTCCGAACTGCGATGTGGGTCCACATCGCTGGAACACGCGCTAGCGCCGAAACGGTCGCGAGATGAGCAAGCCGGCCCAAGGTCACGGTCGCGACCCGGCCCGCCGACGCCAGGTCCGCGGCCAGGAACCGGCCGCAGGTCGCAATCTCCCCTGCCGTCGGCCGGTTGTCCGGGGGCCAGCAGCGGACCGCGTTGGTGATGCGGATTTCCGCCCGGTCGAGGCCGGCTGCCGCCAGGGCAGCGTCCAGCAGGTCGCCGGAGGCATCGCCGACGAAGGGGATCCCGGTGCGCTGGGCGCCATGGCGCCCGGGCGCGAGGCCGACCAGCAGGATCGGTGCCTCGACCGGCCCTGCCGCCGGGACCGGCCCGGGCCGATGGTCCGGAAACAGCGCCATGGTTTCCGCCCGCGCGGCCGCCAGACGCGGGCACAGGCGGCAGGTGGCCGCGGGCTCGCCATCGGGTCGTTTCAGGGCCGGAAGCTGTCCGGCAGGTCGAGGTCGTCGCCCGCCTCGTCGTCATAGGTCGGCGCCGGCTGCGGCGGCGGGCGCTGGCTGTGGACGCGCTGGATTTCCGGCGCCAAGTCGACGAGTTCCAGGAAGTTGTCCGCCTGCCGGCGCAGTTCGTCCGCGACCATCGGCGGCTGTGACCGGATGGTGGAGACCACCGTCACCCTGACCCCCTTGCGCTGGACCGCCTCGACCAGTCGACGGAAATCGCCGTCGCCGGAGAACAGGACGATGTGGTCGACATGTTCCGCCATCTCCATCACGTCGATGGCGAGTTCGATATCCATGTTGCCCTTGATCTTGCGCCGGCCGGAAGCGTCCGTGAACTCCTTGGTCGGCTTCGTCACCATCGTGTAACCGTTGTAGTCGAGCCAGTCGATCAACGGCCGGATGGGGGAGTATTCCTGATCTTCTATCAGTGCCGTGTAGTAGAATGCCCGCATCAGGCGCCCCTTGGACTGCGCCCAGCGCAAAAGGAGCCGGTAATCTATATCGAACCCAAGGGCCCTGGCGGAGCCGTAGAGGTTGGCACCATCGATGAAGAGCGCCAAACGTTCGCTTTCGTAGAAAATCATTTCGGACCTCAATGACTTGCGTTTCTGATCGAAAGAAATAGGCGGACCGGCCGGGCGGTGAACCGAAGAGGATCGATGCGGGGCTGGAATGTTCCCTTCAAGCATATCCCCCGACGAAAATGAAAGTAGTCCGTTATGCAGCGAATTCATGGGCGCGGACCGACAATTGACGGAGCGCCGGATTCGCCATAAAAATACTGGTTTGCAATGCAGAAACGATCAATCGGTCCGGATGGATAGGGTCCATGCGCCCTGACCATACGGTGGTGATCGGTTTCGCGGGGGCGATCCCCGGGGTTCGACACGACAGAGAGAGGCTATAGGCGATGGCACGCATCACGGTCGAGGATTGCGTCGAGAAGATCCCCAACCGCTTCGATCTGGTCATGCATGCCGCCCAGCGCGCGCGCCAGCTGGGTGCCGGTGCCCCGCTTTCGATCGAGCGCGACAACGACAAGAACCCGGTCGTCGCCCTGCGCGAGATCGCGGACGAAACGGTGCCGTTCGACGGCCTCGGCGAAGCGCTCATCCGCGGGCACCAGCGCGTGGCCGTCGTCGACGATCAGGACGATGAAGTCATCGAGCTGATGGAGGGCGAGCAGCGCTGGACTGAAACCGGGACCGGCGATGTCGAAGCCGCGGCTGAAGCGTCCGACGGGACGGAGGTGGTCGAGGGAACCGATCTCGACACGGTCAGCCTCGATGGCGGCGATGACGAGGCCGATGAGCTCGCGGCGGAGGGGCTCGATCCCATCGACATGGGCAAGGATCTGGAGGATGACGAGGCGAGTGGCGGTGCTGCGATGCCGGCCGACCTCGACTTCGGCGCGGATGACGTGGACGACCCGGAAGACCGCTGAACGATCGCGCATGTTCCGCCCTGGGATCGCGATGCGGCGCGCGCCTGGTCCGAAACCGGCCTCAGTGGGACTCATCGCCGCAGATGATGGCCTCCTCGGTATTGCGGCCCCGCTGCCTTGCCCCTTGAAGCCTTGCCCCCTGATCTCTTGCTGGCCGGCTGTATCCCTGCCCTTCCCCAGCCGCAGGCAATGCGCCGGACGGCGGCCTTGGCAGCGCCGTCCAGTTGGTCGATCTTCATGGCATGGGGCTCGGGGACGGCCGGTCGGCCGCCTCCCCCGACCGGTCCCGGCGTGATTCTCAGGGCGGGCGGATGATCCGGCAGTACGAGCTGGTCGAGAAGGTGCGGTCCTATGACCGTGACGTCGACGAAGACCTGCTCAACCGTGCCTATGTCTATTCGATGAAGGCGCATGGCGCGCAGACGCGTGCGTCCGGCGACCCGTACTTCTCCCACCCGCTCGAAGTCGCCGGCATCCTGACCGAGATGCACCTCGACGGGGCATCGATCGTGACCGCGCTCCTGCACGACACGATCGAGGACACCTACGCCACCCTCGAAGAGATCGAGGGCATGTTCGGGTGCGAGATCGCCCGCCTGGTCGACGGTGTCACCAAGCTCTCCCGGATCGAGCTGCAATCGGACCAGACCAAGCAGGCGGAAAACTTCCGCAAGCTGGTGCTCGCGATGTCGGAAGACATCCGGGTGCTGCTCGTCAAGCTCGCCGACCGCCTGCACAACATGCGCACGCTCGGCCATGTCGAAAACCCGGACAAGCGCCGGCGGATCGCGCGCGAAACCCTCGACATCTATGCCCCACTGGCCGAACGGATCGGCACCCATCGGATCAAGGAAGAGCTCGAAGACCTCGCCTTCGCAGAGCTCAATCCGGACGCGCGGGAAAGCATTCTGGCCCGGCTGGCCTATCTGCGCGCCGACGGGGATGACGTCGTGGGCCGCATCACCGCGGAACTGCAGCGCTTCCTCGACAGCTCCGAGGTTGCATCGAAGGTCTATGGCCGGGAGAAGTCGCCCTATTCGATCTGGCGCAAGATGAAGCGCAAGAACGTCGCGTTCGAACAACTGTCCGACATCATGGCGTTCCGCGTAATCACCGACGACTTGAGCAGTTGCTATCAGGTCCTCGGCCATGTTCATGGCCGTTACCCGGTGATCGCCGACCGCTTCAAGGACTTCATCTCGACGCCGAAGCCGAACGGCTACCGCAGCCTGCACACGACCGTGATCGGGCCGGAGCAGCAGCGCATCGAGATCCAGATCCGCACGCGTGAGATGGACCAGATCGCCGATCTCGGCGTCGCCGCGCACTGGGCCTACAAGCAGGGCAAAATCGACCAGGCGGGGCGGATCGAGGGCACCCAGTACCGCTGGCTGCGCGAGCTCCTGGAAATCCTCGAACACGCCCAGCGGCCGGAAGAGTTCCTGGAGCACACCAAGCTCGAGCTGTTCCAGGACGAGGTCTTCTGCTTCACGCCGAAGGGTGATGTCTTCGCCCTGCCGCGCGGGGCGACCCCGGTCGATTTCGCTTATGCCGTCCATTCGGAGGTCGGCAACCGCTGTGTGGGGGCGAAGGTCAACGGCCGCCTGGTGCCGCTGTCGACCCAGCTTCAAAACGGTGACCAGGTCGACATCCAGACCTCCAAGGCGCAGACGCCGAACCCCGACTGGGAACGCCTGTGCGTCACCGGCAAGGCACGCGCCCACATCCGCCGGTTCGTCCGCCAGCAACAGCGCGACGACTACATCTCGCTCGGCCGGGCCTGGCTTCAGAAGCTGTTCCGACAGGAAGGCTACGACTTCACCGAAAAGGCCGTTGCCGGGGTCCTGAAGACGCTGCGGCATGACAGCGCCGATGACCTCTACGCCTCCCTCGGCGCCGGCCTGATCACCGCGCGCGAGGTCTTCCACGCGATCTTCCCGGCGCACAAGCAGCCGACGGCCAAGGCGGAAGCGCCGACCGCGCCCAAGCCGCGCAAACAGGACAAGGCGGGCGGGCGCGATTGGCCGATGCCGCTCAAGGGGCTGACCCCGGGGGTCGCCGTCCACTTCGCGCGCTGTTGCCATCCGGTCCCGGGCGACCGCATCGTCGGCATCATCACCACGGGCAAGGGGGTGACGGTCCACACCATCGACTGCGACACGCTCGACAGCTTCGCCGATGCGCCGGAACGCTGGCTCGACATCGCCTGGGACGACGGCCCCAATGCGCCGGAGAACTCCGTCGGCCGGATCGCCGCGACCATCGTCAACGAGCCCGGCAGCCTGGGCACGGTGACCACGGTGATCGGCAAGAATGGCGGCAACATCACCAATCTGCGCGTGACCCACCGGGCGATCGACTTCTGGCAGATGCTGATCGATATCGAGGTGCGCGACATTCGCCACCTTTCCAACATCGTCGCAGCGTTGCGCGCGACCAAGCCGGTCAACACGGTCGACCGCGTGCGCGGCCGCTGAGTCAGGCGCTGAACCCGAGCGCTGAACCCGGGCGCTGAACCGGATTGCCCCAGGGTGACGGCACCGCCGATCGGCCCATATAGTGTGGGTGCGATTCTAGTGTGGGTGAGATTTCCGGGGTCTGATCGCCGACCGCCCGCCAGCCGTTTTGACACGACACCGCCCGCAAACGACACCGCCCGAACGACACCCCGAAAACGCCCCCATGCTTCAGCTGTCTCCGGCCCCGCGCCCGCTCCGGCTCGGCCTCAACATCGACCATGTCGCGACCTTGCGGAATGCGCGCGGCGGCCAGCATCCGGACCCGGTGCGGGCGGCACTGCAGGCGGAACGGGCGGGAATCGACGGCATCACCGTGCATTTGCGCGAAGACCGCCGGCATATCCGGGACGGCGACGTCGAAGCGCTGATCGGCGTGCTGACCGTCCCGCTCAATTTCGAGATGGCCGCGACGGCGGAGATGACCGCGTTCGCGAGCCGCATTCGGCCGCACGCCGCCTGCATCGTGCCGGAAAAGCGCGAGGAGGTGACGACCGAGGGCGGGCTCGACGTGGTCGGGGCCGGCCAGCCGCTGGCCGAAACCGTGGCGGCCCTGGCCGAGGCGGGCATCCGGGTCTCCCTGTTCGTGGATCCGGAGCCGGCCCAATTGGACCGGGCCGTCGCGATCGGCGCCCCCGTCGTCGAACTGCACACCGGTGCCTATTGCGATGCCCCACCCGGCGAGACCCGCAGGGCCGAACTCGACCGGCTGGCACGCGCCGCCGCCCATGCCGCGGCGATCGGGCTCGAATGCCATGCCGGCCATGGGCTGACCTTCGAGACGATCGGGCCGGTCGCGGCACTGCCCGAGATCGTGGAAGCCAACATCGGTCATTTCCTGATCGGGGAAGCCGTGTTCATCGGCCTCGACCAGGCGATCGGTCGCATGCGCGTGGCAATCGACACGGCCCGGGACACCAGGGCGGCCGCTTCGTGAGTGCGGTTCCGGAGAGCCGCGTTGGCGTCGCCCTGCCGCCGGCGTTGATCATCGGCCTCGGCAGCGATCTCTGCGACATCCGGCGGATCGAGCGGACGCTCGAGCGTTTCGGAGACCGTTTCGTGCAGCGGGTGTTCACCGAGGTTGAGCAGGCGCGCAGCGAGCGCCGCAGGAACCGCGCCGCCAGCTACGCCCG
>CAYNIS010000145.1:0-7995 GCA_964397055.1 uncultured Rhodospirillaceae bacterium
CGTAGACGCGCGCCTGTTCGACCGGGTCCCCGGCATCGACCAGGTCGACGAAGTTGATGCCCTTGACCACGCGGCCCTCATGGACGTCGAGGCAGGGGATGATGCGCGTCTTCAGCACCGGATCAGGCCGCCGCGCCGTCGAGCAGGGCGAGCGCGGCCGCCGGGTCGATCCGCCCGTCGTAAAGGGCGCGCCCGCAGATCGCGCCCTCGATGCCGGCATGGGCATGGGCACGCAGGCCCGCGAGGTCGTCGAGGGAAGACACCCCGCCGGACGCGATCACCGGGGTCGTCAGGTGATAGGCGAGATCGACGGTGGCATCGAGATTGACCCCGCCCATCGCGCCGTCGCGGTCGATGTCGGTATAGACGATGGCGGCCACGCCCTTGTCCTCCAGCCGCAGGGCGAGGTCGAGGGCGCGCACCTGGGAGGTTTCGGTCCAGCCGTCGACGGCGACCAGCCCGCCGCGCGCGTCGATGGAAACGGCGATGCGGCCGGGGAACCGGGCACAGGCGTCCCGGACCAGATCCGGGTCCTTGACCGCCGCGGTGCCGAGGACGACCCGCGCCACCCCGCGGGAGAGCCAGGTTTCGATCATGTCGAGGGAACGGATGCCGCCGCCCAGTTGGACCGGCACCTCAACCGTCTTGAGGATCGCCTCGACCGCGGCGGCGTTGACCGGATGGCCGGCGACCGCGCCGTTGAGATCGACCAGGTGCAGCCAGCGGAAGCCGGCGGCCACGAAGCTTTCGGCCTGTTCGGCGGGATCCCGGTTGTAGACCGTGACGGCGTTCATGTCGCCGCGCATCAGGCGCACGCAGACGCCGTCCTTCAGATCGATCGCCGGAAACAGAATCATGCCACCCACCCGTTTGCCCCATTCTGGCCGCCGGCCGCCGCCGGTCAACCGGTGATCTCGCCCGCGACCACCGTGAGTTCCTTGTAGTAGAAGCGCCCCGCGACCACCCGGCTGCCGACCCGGGCATAGGCCGGGTGTACCCCCCACAGCCGATAGCCGATGGCCTCGTAAAGCGCGATCGCCGCGGTCTGCGTCTCCCGGACATCCAGGTTCAGGATGCGGAAGCCCTCGCCACGAGCCAGCTCCTCGATCGCCTGGGTGATCAGCCGGGCGAGGCCGTGGCCGCGCGCCCAGGGTGCGACGAAGGACGTGGTGAGATGGGCGGCGTGGGCCTGCGCCTCATTGTTGCGGGTCGGCCGCTGGAGCTGGGCGGAACCGGCGACCACGCCGTCGAGGCGGCCGACCACCAGCGTGCGCTCCGGCACCATCAGGACCCCGCGCCAATAGCGTTCCAGCGCCTCGCGCATCGGCGGCTGGACCCAGCCGAAGCCGCCGCCGGCGAGGATCGCCGCCTCCGTCGCGTCGGCCAGATCGTGCATGTCGCGCACCGACAGCTCCTCGACCACCGCGACGGACACGGTCGGCCGGGGTTCGGCCGTTGGCGACGTCACCTCGTCCGGCATCGCTCGGTCAGGGCCTCCAGCCCAGGAAATTGGCGATCAGGCGCAGGCCCACGCCCTGGCTCTTTTCCGGGTGGAACTGGGTGCCGACCATGTTGGCGCGGGCGACCGCCGCGGTGACGTGCCCGCCATAGTCGGCCGACGCCAGAAGGTCATCGGCGCTTGCCGGCACGAAGGCATAGGAATGGACGAAATAGACGTGCGCGCCCGCGTCGATCCCCGCCAGCACGGGATGGTCGGGCCGCGCGAAGCTGAGCGCGTTCCAGCCCATATGCGGGATCTTCAAGAGCGGATCGGCGAACACCAGGGGCGAGACCTCGCCCGCGATCCAGCCTAGGCCCGCGTGGCAGCCGTGTTCCAGCCCGCGGGTCGCCATCAGTTGCATGCCGACACAGATGCCGAAGAACGGGCGGCCGCGGTCGATCACCGCCTCGGCCAGCGCGTCGACCATGCCCGGCACCGCTCTCAGCCCGGCGAGGCAATCGCCGAACGCCCCCTGGCCGGGCAGCACCACCCGGTCGGCGCGCGCGACCAGGTCGGCGTCGCCGGTCACCTGGACCTGCGCTGAGAGCCCGATCTCCCGCGCCATATGCTCGAACGCCTTGGCGGCGGAGCGCAGGTTGCCGGAACCGTAGTCGACGATGGCGATGGTCTCGCCCGGGACAGTGCCGTTCATCGCCGCCATCAGCCGCCGAGGCTGCCCTTGGTCGACGGAATGCGGTCGGCGACCCGGGGGTCGATGGCGACCGCCTGCTTCAGCGCCCGGGCGAGCGCCTTGAAGCCGCTTTCGGCGATGTGGTGGTTGTTGAGGCCGTAGAGCGTTTCGACGTGCAGCGTGATGCCTGCGGCCTGGGCGAGCGCCTGGTAGAATTCCCGGAACAGCTCGGTGTCGAGGGCACCGATCTTGTCGCGGCTGAATTCCACCCGCCAGACCAGGTAGGGACGGCCGGAGATGTCGAGGGCGACGCGGGTCAGCGTCTCGTCCATCGGCGCATAGGCATGGCCGTAGCGGGTGATGCCGCGCTTGTCGCCGAGCGCCTTGGCGATCGCGAGACCCAGGGTGATGCCGGTGTCCTCGGCGGTGTGGTGATCGTCGATATGGCGGTCGCCGACGGCCTTGATGTCGAGGTCGATCAGGCCGTGCCGGGCAAGCTGGTCGAGCATGTGGTCGAGGAAGCCGATGCCGGTGTCGATGCGGCTCTCGCCGGTGCCGTCGAGGTCGACGGTGACCGAAATGTCGGTTTCGCGCGTGGCGCGCTCAACGGTCGCGCGGCGGCCCGGAAGGCTGGTCATCGGGACGGGAACTGCCCCTTCACAACGGGATCGGCGGGTCGGGGCCGGCGGCACCGGCCGGGATCCTCAGTCTTGATCCGGCCGACCTTTCCCCCAAATAGCCGGTACCATGAGCCCCAACAAGACCCGGGATCGGGGGCTCTGCCCTGCCGGGAACGCAAGATGGGGTGCGGATGCAGCCAAGCGCGCTCTGGCAATGGGCCTCCGGAACGAGTTGACGAGCCGATGAGCGATCAGACCGACCCGGCCGGGCGCGTCGCCTGGCACGGCACCACGATCCTGGCCGTGCGCCACAGGGGCCGCGTGGTCGTCGCCGGCGATGGCCAAGTGTCGCTCGGCCAGACGGTGATCAAGGCGAACGCGCGCAAGGTCCGGCGGCTGGCCGACGGGGCGGTGATCGCCGGCTTCGCCGGGGCGACGGCCGACGCCTTCACCCTGTTCGAGCGGCTGGAAGCCAAGCTGGAGCAGCACCGCGGCCAGCTCGCCCGCGCCTGCGTCGAGCTCGCCAAGGATTGGCGCACCGATCGCTACCTGCGGCGCCTAGAAGCGATGATGGCGGTCGCCGACCGTGACATCTCCCTCATCCTGTCGGGCAACGGCGACGTCCTGGAGCCGGAGGACGGCCTGATCGGCATCGGCTCCGGCGGCGCCTATGCGCTGGCCGCCGCCCGCGCCCTGGTCGCCGCGACCGATCTGGAGGCCGAAGCGATCGCGCGCGAGGCGATGCGGGTCGCCGCCGGCATCTGTGTCTACACCAACGATCAGCTGACGGTGGAGGCGCTGGACGCCGAGCCGGCGCCGTCCGACACCGACAGCTGAGCCCCGAACAGGCGAGAGCACCGGAAGCGAATGTCGTTCTTCAGCCCGCGCGAGATCGTCTCGGAACTCGACCGCTACATCATCGGCCAGGCCGACGCCAAACGCGCCGTTGCCGTCGCCCTGCGCAACCGGTGGCGCCGCCAGCAGCTGCCGGACGCCCTGAAGGACGAGGTCCTGCCGAAGAACATCCTAATGATCGGCCCCACCGGTGTCGGCAAGACGGAGATCGCGCGCCGCCTCGCCAAGCTGGCCCAGGCACCCTTCATCAAGGTCGAGGCGACCAAGTTCACCGAAGTCGGCTATGTCGGCCGCGATGTCGAACAGATCATCCGCGACCTGGTCGAGGCGTCGATCCACCTGACCCGCGAGCGCCAGCGCAAGGACGTCCATGCCAAGGCGGAGGTCGCGGCGGAAGAGCGGGTGATCGACGCGCTGGTCGGCGATCATGCCTCCGATGCCACGCGCCAGGCGTTCCGCAAGCGCCTGCGCACCGGCGAGCTCGACGACCGGGAGATCGAGATCCAGGTGCGCGACACCGGCGGCATGTCGATGCCGACGGTCGACGTGCCGGGGATGCCCGGTGCCCAGATGGGCATGCTCAACCTCGGCGACATATTCGGGAAGGCGCTCGGCGGGCGCACCAAGCCGCGCCGGGTGACCGTCGCCCAGTCCTACGAGATCCTGGTGAACGAGGAGTCGGACAAGCTCCTCGACGAGGAGTCGGTGGTGTCGGCAGCGATCGAGGCGGTGGAGCAGAACGGCATCGTCTTCATCGACGAGATCGACAAGATCACTGCGCGGTCGAGCGAGGGCATGCGCGGCGGGGCGGATGTCAGCCGCGAGGGCGTGCAGCGCGATCTGCTGCCGCTGATCGAGGGCACGACGGTGTCGACCAAGCACGGCCCGGTGAAGACCGACCACGTGCTGTTCATCGCGTCGGGCGCGTTCCACGTCGCCAAGCCGTCGGACCTGTTGCCGGAACTTCAGGGGCGCCTGCCGATCCGGGTCGAGCTTTCCTCCCTCTCCCGCGACGACTTCAAGCGCATCCTGACCGAGCCGGAGGCGAGCCTCGTCGTCCAGTACCAGGCGCTGATGGCGACGGAGGGGCTGACCCTGAGCTTCAACGAAACCGCCATCGATGCGCTGGCCCAGCTCGCCGCGGAAATCAACGAGACGGTGGAAAACATCGGCGCGCGCCGGCTGCACACGGTGATGGAGCGGCTCCTGGAGGAGATCAGCTTCGGCGCGTCGGAGATGAACGGACAGGAGATCGAGATCGACGCCGACCTGGTGGCGGAGCGGGTCGCCCCGCTGGCCAAGGATCAGGATCTCAGCCGCTTCATTCTGTGAACCGGCCACAGGCGCGCGGTTTTCACCAGGGCAATCGACCGGTATAGATCCGGGCAGTCCGACACGCGGCCTTCCGGGAGATGCACCATGCCGGGACCCCAAGAGCGTTCTCCGGCCAGGCTGAACCAGTCTGGCGGTTCGGAAAACGCGCAAACCCTTGACCTGACGCGCAAATCGTCGTCGCGGACCGATGAAGTCCGTTCGGGATCTGCGCTCGACCCGCAATCGCAAGCCCTTCTGGACCTGATCCGGGAAAGCGGGCGCCCGCACCTCTATGAGGTCTCGGTAGAGGAGGCGCGGGCGATGTACCGGAAAAGCTCCGCCCTCCTCAATCCCGGGGAACCACCGGCGGTCGGCGGCACCCGGGACATCGAGATCCCGGGGCCGGCGGGCCCGATCCGCGCGCGCCTCTATCTGCCGGCCGGGGTCGAGACCCCGGCGGTCACCGTCTTCTTCCACGGCGGCGGCTGGGTCATCGGCGATCTGGAAAGCCATGACGTCGCCTGCCGCACGCTGTGCCTGGAATCGGCGGCGGCGGTGATCGCCGTCGACTATCGCCTGGCGCCGGGACACCCGTTCCCGGCGGCGGTCGAGGATTGCTGGGCGGCGACCGCCTACATCGCAGCCAATGGTGCCGCACTTGGCGTCGACGCATCGCGCATGGCCGTCGCCGGCGACAGTGCCGGCGGCAATCTGGCGGCCGTGATAACCCAGCGTGCGCGAAAGGCTGGCGGCCCGGCCCTGCGCTGTCAGGTGCTGATCTACCCGGCGGTGGACGCGCACATGGCCAGCCCCTCCCATGAGGAACTTGCCGACGGCTATGTCCTGACCCGCCGCCTGATGGACTGGTTCTATGGCCACTACGCGGTCGAACCGCAGCACCCGGAGGCCTCGCCGATCCTGACCCCCGATCTCCGCGGTCTGCCGCCGGCACTGATCGTCGTCGCCGGCTTCGATCCCTTGCGGGACGAGGGCGAGGACTACGGCCGCAAGCTGACGGAACAGGGCAACCAGGTGGAGGTCGTGCGCTATGACGGCATGATGCACGGCTTCATCACCGCCCCCGGCTTCTTCGACGACGCACGCGCCGCACTCTCCCTCATCGGCGAGCGGGTGCGCCGCCATCTCGGCTGATCGGTGGGTCACGGGCAGTCGAAGAACGGATCGCCCGCCCGAATCAACTCGATCTTGTTCTCCTGTGACCAGCCCTCCGCCTCATTGGTCACGTAGATCAGGCCCGCAGCATACTGGACTGTTCCATCAAAAATGACTGCTTGTTCAATGTTGCCGGACGCGGCGCCGACGCCGATCACCCGTTCCCACCGACCGGCGGCGTCCTCCACCTGGAATAGGAACGTGGCCACCCCCGCGCCGTCGAGGCGGGTGCGCGCGATCAAGCGGTCGGCCTCGATCCACACCTCGATCGGGACGTAGTCCGCCGCCGCGGCCGCATCGGGCTCGGGAACCGGCACGTCCCGGAACACAGCCCGGCCGATCTCCGCGCCCTCAACATTCTTGAACAAAAGATCAAAATCATGGAGCCCCGGGCTCACGCCCAGCTCCGTCGTGTAGACCAGGAGCTTTGCCCGGCATCGCCCCATCTCGCAGAACGGTCGCCATTGCTCGGAATGGACCGGCTTGCCGAACAGGGTCGGGAACCGAATGTCGCTACCGTCGACCTCGGCCGTGATCAGCAACCGTCCGTTCGACCGGATCTCGATCCCGGCGAGCGCATTCTTGACTGAAATATCAAAGACAGGCCTGAGGCCCACCAGCGCATGGACCGACACCCGGTCGCCGTTGCACCGGCTGCGCTGTTCGAACCTTTCCAGCGTGACGAGGACGTCGGGTTCCGGCGGGGGAAAGGCGACGTAGTAGGCAACACCGGCACAGCCGAGCGCCAGGAACAGCAGCGCCACGACAAGCTTCCGGCGGTACCAGGCAGCACTCATCGGGCCGCACTCATCAGGTTGCCAGGCGCGCGGCCCAGCGCCGATGATGGAAGAACAGTAGGCCGAGGCCGCCGAACGTCCATACCGTCTGGGCGGCAAGGGCCAAGACGGAAAACCAGCGCTGATGCCGGTCGTTGATCCGGCCATAGGCGACCTCGTCGACGATCACCCGGGTCACTCCTTCCGCTCTGCGCAGGCCGTAGAGGACGTTAAAGACCAGACCATCGCCACGGTCGACGGACTCGGCCCAGATGTTGAAGGCGGCCGGTTGGTCCGACAGGCGCTGCTGCACCGCCTGGACCGCCGCATTGTTCTTCTCGGTTGACTGGTCAAACAAATTTGCGGCCGGGATGTTTCCGCACTCCCATCGAAGGCTGCCGCACAGCCGCCGGAAAGACCGGTCGTCGAATTCCAGCGCTGCCGCCATCAGGTCGAGCCGGCGATCCCGGACCTCCACCAGGGACCCGTTGACGATCACCAGGTGGAACAGAAGCGTGGTCCCGAGTGCCGCCCCCGAGACAAGACCGACGATCACCCGGTCGATCGTCCAGCCGCCCCGCAACGTCCAGGACGCCGCCGCGACCCCGAAGGCGGCACCAGCGACGGCGTAGAGCATCAGCTTCGCATACTGCTGATTGACGAAGCCGTCCGGCCCACCGGCGAGGAAGGCGGGGTAGAGGCGGTTCTGGAACAGGAAGGCGTGCAGGCGATAGTCGACGAGGCCGCTGGTTTCGATGGCGCCCGCCGCCGCGACCGCCGCCATGGCAAGCCCGAGCGTCAAACGCCGGCGGAATATCGCCATCGGCAGCAGCAGAAGCGGCACATGGAACATGAACTGAGCGGTCAAGAATACCGGCTTCGGGCGACGTTGCCATTCGGGGGAGAACTCGGAGGCCCAGATGTCGCTGCCATAGTCGGCGAGCGACCAGACCGCGAGGATCAGAGCCAGCCACCACCCGGCCGGCGCGGCAAGGACACGCCAGTCGCGCGTCGCCGGGGCCGACGGGGCGGTCGACGTCATCGCCCGGGTCCCTTCTCCGCGGTGGGATGGCGCGGCCGACCGTTGCCGCGCGACCTGAAGGTCGCGGCTCAGGTCGGCTCGGA
>CAYNIS010000146.1:0-7956 GCA_964397055.1 uncultured Rhodospirillaceae bacterium
CCGCCAGTGGCGCGACCTTCTGAAGGCTGCCAAGGACCAGAACATCAGGGTCGTCGCCGTCGGCGATCCCCTGCAGATTCCCCCGGCCGAGGCCGGCAACCCCTTGCGCCTGTTCGCCGAGCGGTTCGAGTGCGCAGAGCTTTACCAGATCCTGCGCCAGCGCCGGAAACTGGACCAAGAGGCGGCAATGGACATGCGCGCCGGAGAGGCGGGGCAGGCGCTCAAGGCCTATAGCGACCGCGGCATGATCGGCTTCACCAAGGGGCGCGCCGCGGTCCTGGAAGCCGTCGCCAACCAGTATGTGGCGGACAGCCTGGACCCCGATCAGGACCGGTCAGGTGCGGTCATCCTGACCCCCGACCGCCACGACGCGGCGGAAGCGAATGCAACCGTCCGCGCCAACCTCAAGCGCGCGCAACAGCTTGATGACGGTGTGAGGACCGAGACCCTGGACGGCCAGTCCAAGGAGTTCTCCGTCGGCGACAAGGTCATTCTCGAAGAAACCCTGGTTGTCGGGGGAAAGAAGAAGGGCGGCTTCACGATTCCGCAAGGATCCACCGCCACGGTGTCCGCAATCAGCGCGAATGGCATCGAAATCACAATCGATGGCGATGACGCGAGGAAGGCGACCTTGGACACCACACAGCCGATCGGCCTCGACCATGCCTACGCGCTCGACCTTCGCCGCGCGCAGGGCATCAAGAACTGGAACGTGTCGCTGGCCGTCACCCGCCCGTTGTCGGCCGGTGAGGCGCTGGTTGCCTTCTCCCGCCATCAGCATGGCGTGCGCGCGACCGTCGACCTCGACGTCTATCAGGACTTCGCGTCGATGGCGGCTGATTTCTCCAAGCACGACAAGACGCCGATGGCGATCGAGCTTGCCGAGAAGGCCGGGGCAACGACCCCGGCGAACGATGCCGGTCAGGCCGGAAAGGGCGCGACCGGGACAAAGGTGAAGAGGGGGCTTGGATGATGAGCGGAACCGCCGAAGGGGGCCGCGCACCGATGACCGGTGCCGCCTATGAGGGACAGGGCTGGATCTCGTTCCACGAGACGGTCGCCAATGCGATGTACCACCTCGATCGCATGGGGGCCGCCGCGGACTATGCCGCGGAGGAGGACCTGGACCAGCTGACCCGCCGCCTGGGTGACGTGCGCACCATGGTCGGGCATGCCAAGACCGTGATCGACGCCGCGGTCAAGGCGACCGACGGCAATACCCATCCGGCCGGCGAGCGTGTCGCCAAGACATTCCAGGCCGTGGTCGAGGCGAGTGCGGCTGCCGAGGGTCTCGATTGGGACCGGACCGCGGACAAGCTCGACATGCTGGTCAACCGCCTTTCCCGCATCCAGGCCGATCTTCTGCGCCTGGAGGACCATTGGAAAACCGGCGGCGGTGCGCCCGCCTGAAGCGCGCGACCCGTCAAACCGCTGTCCGAACTGGAGGGACCCCGCCGATGACGATGGATTGGGACGACTACCTGGAGGTAGCGCAGGCGTTGGACAAACGCTACCCGGACGCCGACCGGATGAACCTGTCGGCCGAGGAACTGGTGCCGATGATCACGGCACTCTCCGACTTCACCGGCGAGACGACCCCGCCCGACGATGAGGCGGTCAACGACATCCTCATGGCTTGGATCAACCTCGACGGCGAAGCCAACACAGGGAGTTGGGACGCAGATGTCTAGTCTCGACCTGGCGCCGCTCAGCGGCGAAGGCCAACCGGTGGCCGGCGTGTCCGCCGCGGTTCTGGCCCATCTGATCGGCCTCGGCCCCGGCGAACGCCGGGTCGCGGTGGCCGCCGACCCGGCCTCCGGCACGCTCACCGGCGTCGCCCTGGAGGTCGAGGCCGTCAACGAGATCAGCCTTTCGATCACGCTGGAGACCTGGGAGTACGACGCGGACACCGGCAACTTCATGATGCCGGTCCTGGTCGTCGCCGCCCAGCCGGAAGCGCCGATCGACGGCCACGAGCCGGTGATCCGCGTGATCGGGCTCGCCCTTCATGGCGAAGCCGTGCGCTGCGGACCGGCCCAGGTCGGCCGCGTCTGCTCGGCCCTTCGTCGCATCGTCGACGCGGTCGACGCCGGGGATGTCCCGGCCGTCGACAGCATTTTTGAACAGGAAGGGGTCGTCGACCGGCTGGTCTTCAACTGACCGCCGGCCGGGTTCCCCGGTTTCATTGACCTGAGCCCCGGCCGTCACCGCGGTCCGGCCAGTCAAGGGAGCAGCTAAGGTGTTCGAGATCCCGCGCAAGTATTTCACCGCAGCCTTCGGCAAGGATGGCCAGGGGCGCTTTACCGGTGGCTCGGTCACCAAGGCTGCAGCCGGGTTCGACCTTCAGGCCGGCACCCTGAACGGGCTCACGGCGGAGATCGAGGTGACGCCGGACGGCCGATCCAAGATCAGCGTCACCGACTGGCGCGGCAACCCGGACGGCAGCTTCGCCCGCGTCCCGGTCATGGGCTTCGAGACCTCTGACAGCCTCGTCGGCAACGGCAACGGCATGGTGTCGGTCACGCAAGCGACGATCGGCGGTGCGGAGGTCGACGTTGCCGACAAGAAGAAGATGGTCGCGCTCTACGCCGCGATGCAGTCGGTCTTCAAGTCGCTCGACGGCGGGCACCGCGCCGATGTCGAGGAGGTCTTGAAGGCCTCCGGCTTCCAGGCGGAGGCGGAGAGCCTGGGTTCGGCCGCTGTCACGGTGACGCCGGAGGGCGGCAAGCTCGCCGTTCCGGAACCCCTGGTGCCGGCGGTGCTGGGGACCACGGAAACGACGATCAAGCGCGGCCAGGGTCTCCACGTCGCCCGCGCCGTCGACAAGCAGTCGGGTGAGACCTTCCGCTCCACGAGTTCGGTCGAGATATCGCGGTCCGGCGTGATCGACGTCGTCTCCAAGCAGCAGATGACCGGCGACGGGTCCGGTATCCCGGACGAAACGCCGGATGTCGAGGAGGTGCGGGACTGGGTCGAAGAGGGCAAGGCGCTGATGCGCGACCACTTCGACAACGCCCCGTCCGGCGTCAACGAATGGCGCCTCGAGACGATCATGTCGGAGATCGATGACGCCGCCGACCCGGCCTTCGAGCAGGCCGAGAAGGATCCGGAGAACCTCATCGATGTCGCCGCCACCAAGCTCAGCAAGCCCGAAGAGCAGAACGGCCAGGCGTTCCGCACCGTCGACAATGTGAACCTGGTCGGCGAGAACCTCGACCCGACCCAGATCAACCGCATCGTCCAGGGCCTGTCCGCCGCCCGGAAGATCGTCCATGAGACGGCGCAAGGACGGGTGCCGCAGGTGCCGGACGCGATCAGCGGCGTGGGCCTCGACGACGTCATCGGCGACATCCCGGAAGCACCGAAGCTTTCCGACGGCGGTCGCTTCGTCGTTCGCATCCAGGGCGGCAACAACCGTCAGAACCTGTTGTCCGACGAAGCCAAGATCGGCGGGAACGGCAAGGTCTACATCCACGAGGGCCTTGACGAGAACGGCCAGTTGGATCGCCAGGCGCTGATCTGCGACATGGGCCTCATGTATACGGATACGGAAAGGACCGGCTACAACGGCGCCTTCCCGTCCTTCGCCCAGTATTTCGAACACCGCACCAACAAGAACCACAAGCCGAGTATTCCGGCCAAGGGCATTCTGATCACCCACGGCCACGAAGACCACATCGGGGCGATCGTTCACCACGTGGTCGCCGGCTACAAACTGCCCCCGGTCTATTGTGACAAGAAGACTGAGCGTTTCATCCGCAAGTCACTGCAGAACCTGTCGGTGCCGAAGGATGAGTGGCCGTCGTTCAACCCGCATCTCGACGTCGAGGGCCAGCGCAACAATCCGGGCATCGTGCCGCGGGCGAACGAGTCCGAACCGGTCCCGACCTTCGATATCGCCCGCTTCAGCGTGCAGGCGGCGGCCATGAGCCACTCGCTGCCGGGCCTCGCCTACTACATCGAAGCCCGGATGAACGACAAGGTCATCGGTTCCGCGCTCGACCCGGGCGACGTCAAGATCGATCAGTCGATCAAGTCGGCGACGCCGACCGACATCGCGTGGCTGCAGTCGATCAAGCCGGACTTCATGATGATGGACTCGACGTCCTCCTCGAAGCCCGGTTACACGCCGAGCGAACAGTCGATCGCCGACAACACCACGGAGGTGTTTGAGGAGCATGCCGACAAGCGCGTGATTGCGTCCCTGATCGGGTCCAACGCCAGCCGTCTCATGACCCTGCTGGAAGCCGCAGGCCGAACCGGCCGCAGCGTTGTCGCCGACGGGGCCGCGGTCGAGAGCCTGATCACGACGATGAACCAGGTCGGCATCAACCCCGAACACCAGGAAAAGTTGTCGCGCGGCAACGTCAAGCAATGGCTGGAGGACACCTACGGCGTGACCATCGCCGGGCGCCAGTCGAAGGCCGGCCAGGAGATCCTGGACGGTGAGCCGGGCAGCACCATGATCCTCACCACCGGGACCCAGGACGAAGAGGGCTCGGGCATGCATCTCCTGGCCCGCGGTGAGCACTCCCGCCTCAGCCTCAATCCCGAAACCGACATGGTGCTGATCTCCCAGACCGTGATCCCGGGCAACGAGAACCGCTATGACGGCTGTGTCCAGAAGCTTCGCGACCTGGGGGTGGAGGTCGTCACCCCGGCGGAACACCAGGAGAAGACCGGCAAGCCGCTGCACGCGTCCGGGCACCCGCACGAGCAGGACGTTCGCGACTTCGTCACCCACGTCCAGCCGGCCTATGCGATGCCCGTCCACGGCGGGCCGGACCAGTTGACGAAGACCGCGGAGATTATCCAGGACCAGGGGATCAAGGTCTTCAACGGCTCCAACCAGGACTACATCGAGATCCGCCACGGCGAGGAGCCGAAGTCGCTCGGCCACATGCCGGAAACCTGGGTCTACGAGAAGAACATTCGGCCGAAGGGCCAGTTCTGGGGCGGCGACGTCGAGTACAACCGTGTGCAGGCAAACCCGCTCTTGGAACAGGATGACCCGAAATACGTCCTCTACGGCGCCCAGTCGGCGGCGAGCCAGGAGGCGTTCGACAAGCGCACCAGGGAGATCGAGGCCAAGGCCAGCGGCCGCCACGAGCCGGAATCGGCAGAGCATGCAGGGTTCGGGTCGAAGACACCGACGACGACGGTCGATGTGCCGGAGGTCAAGGCCGAGGACGAGGAGCCCAAGGTCGCCGTCCCCCCCACACCCAAACAGCGCGGGCGGCGCTACGCGCACGGCCTGTAGCCGGCCGCCCTGTACCCAACTTGCGGGCAGCCGGCCTGTCGCGCCGCCCGGGCATGAGCACATCGGAAGGCTGTTGTCATGGAAACCGAGCATCTCACCAAGAAGGGTGTCCTCAACTACGCGATCTATGATTGCGAAACCACCGACGTCGATCGGAACTTCGCCCAGATCACGCAGTTCGCCGGCATCATCCACGCCGTCGGGGGCGAGGAGAAAAGCCGCATCGACATCCGGTGCAAGATGCCAGCGCACGTGGTGCCCTCGCCGCATGCGCTCCTGGTCACCAAGGTCTCCCCGGACCAGCTGGCCGACGGGCTGCCGCCGCAGGAATTCGCCTGGCGGGTCGCCAATTTCTTCGAAGACGCGCGCACGACAGAGGATGGCCAGAAGCGCCTGGAGCGGGTCGGGGCCGACGGCAGCGTTCACCGCATCCCGGCAAAGGCGATGGCGATGGGCCATAACAGCCTCAACGCCGACGATCCCTGGATCCGCCAGCTCCTCTACCAGAACATGTTCGCCAACCCCTACGTCACCAACACGCAAGGGGTGATGCGCACCGACAGCCTCAACACCGCGCGCGCCGCCGCGATCTTCTCCCCCGAAACCTTCGCGACCGGGACCTATCCGGAAACCGGCAAGAAGTCGTTCAAGCTGGGCGACCTCGCCAAGGCGAACGACGTCGTCGTGCGCGATGGCAAGGTGTTCAACGCCGACGACGCACACGATGCCCTCTACGACATCGAGGGCACGCGCGGCACCTACTTCAAGATGGCCGATGTCGCCTCCGCGGTCGTCACGCAGATGGAACAGAACGCCGACCCATCGGCGCTCATCGCCTTCCTGCGCGGCACCAGGTCCGGCTTCGACGATCAGCGCCCGGTGATCTCCTACGGCCGTGCCATCCGCGGCAACACCGAAGCCCAGATGGGTGTTCTGGTCGACAACGACAGCCAGTACGGCAATCGGCGCCGGGCGGTGATCTACAACCTCGCCAACGACCCGCGCGAGCTTCTCGACAAGACCGAGGACGAGATCCTCGAGATCATGCAGAAGCAGGACCCCTGGTCGGACGAGAACCGCGAGAAGGACTACGAGGGGCCGGAATCCGCCCCGATGTTCGAACGGATCGCGCTCAACAAGACGCCGATGGTGATGCCGGCCGAGCTTGGCATGCGCGTCGGCGCCAGCCGCGGGCTGACCATGCAGGAGCTTGAAGAGCGCAAGAAGGTCATCGAGAACAACCCGGACCTGCGCGATCGCATCATGAAGGCGGCGGTCAAGGCGGCCGGCGAATGGCCGGAACCGGCCGACCCGCAGCCGGAGGACGACATCTTCTACGGCATGGGCCAGGACAAGACGCGCGAGGAGCTGGCCGGCGAGCGCAAGACACGCTCGCTCCTGAAGGAGTTCCAGCCCAAGCAGTGGGAGTTCGACCGCTCCGACGTCGATGGCTGGCGTGACTTCCTGGCCAAGCAGGGCTGGTCGCCGGAACGCATCGACGGCCAGGGCAGCCAGCAGAAGGCGATCAACGTGCTTTGGGAGCGCCGGGCCGAGATCGTTCAGGAGTTTTCCGAGCGCAACCGCAACGGCGAGCTGGCCTGCGGGCGCTATGCCTTCTTCGGCACCCAGGCGCTCTACTACAACCGCCCGGACCTTCTGAACGACCAGCAGACCAAGATCATGGAAGCGCATGTCGCCTCCCGCGTGAACGGGCCGGAGGATGCCCGCTACATGACGGTGCCGCGGGCGCTGAAGGCGCTGGAGGAGATCAAGAAGAACCCCGAGGAGTATGAGAAGTTCGTCGGCGACGATCCCGACAAGAAGCAGATCCTCGACCAGCTCGAGAGCTACTATCGTGGCCTTGCCAAGGAATGGCCGCTGACCCAGGAGCGGCGGCAGATCATGGGCCTCGACCAGGAGTCGAAGGCCGAAGAGGCTCCCGCGGTCGAGCCGGACGAGAAGCCGACGGTCGGTCGCCGGCCGAAGGTCAAGCAGCCGGCTGCCGTCGGCTGAGTGCCGCGTCGCCCGCTACTCCTCCGCCAGCTTGAGCAGCGTCTCACCGTCGAGGTGGTAAGCGACCACCGTCTCCTGCGGCACCTTGAGGCGGTAGTACAGGGCCTGTGCCGCGACGTTGTCGATCGCGGTCGTCCATTCGACGGTGCCGAGGTCCCGGTCGCGGGCGATCCGGGCGAGGCCCCGGACGATCGCCGCCCCGACGCCGCGCTGGCGCATCGCTTCGGCGACGAAGATGTCCTTCACGAACAGCCCACGGGTCATGTTGCGCGTCGGGAAACTGGCGCTGAACAGAGCGAGGCCTGCGGGCGCGCCGCCCGCGCGCACGATGAGGGCTTCGGCCGAAGCCTCCGGCGCGAACAGCCCGTCGCGGAGGCGGTCGCGAATGGTCGCGGGGTCGATCGCCTGGTCGCCCTCGTAGAACCGTTCCATCTCGATCGAGATCGCGACCAGATGGTCGAGGTCATCCGGGCCGGCCAGGGTCACCGTGACGTCGGCGTCCGGTCGCGTCGGGACTGGCGGCATCGGGCGGTTCCCCAGGGCATTTCCGCGTGATGAGGTGACGGGTCGAGGATTGCACCCGGGCCACGCAGCCCCCATCGTTGCAGCGTTCGTGGCGGGCCTCGCGGCGCCCAGCCTGCGCCCGCCGGTGATGAGGGACCTCTAGCATGCTGAGCCTGACC
>CAYNIS010000147.1:0-1096 GCA_964397055.1 uncultured Rhodospirillaceae bacterium
GATGTCGGAGCCAGACACCTGGTAGCCGAGATTGATCAGCACCTCGGCGATGCCGCTCATGCCGATGCCGCCGATGCCGACGAAGTGCAGCCGGCCGATGGAGTGCGGGATCTGCCTCATGAGCCGCCCCCAGCGCCGGGGTTGAGCGCCAGCTCGCGGCCGATCGACGGGTCGAGCGGGTCAGTGCCCGACGCGGTCCGGGCAGCTGCGCCGGGGGTCCCGGCCGCTGCCGCTTCCGGCACCAGTCCGGCAACCGCGTCCGCTAGCCGCTCGGCGGCGTTCGGCCGGCCCCAGTTCCGCGCGGCCTCGGCCGCGACGGCGAGCGTGGAGGGCATCGCGAGCGCCAGCTCTATCCGGTTCGCCAGTGCCTCCGGCGACAGGGCGGATTGCGGGATCATCCAGGCGCCGCCCGCCTCGGCGACAGAGTCCGCGTTCGCGGTCTGATGATCGTCCATGGCGAAGGGGTAGGGCACCAGGATCGCTGGACGGCCGGCGACCGTCGCCTCGGCAATCGTCGATGCCCCGGCGCGCGCGATCAGGAGATGGGTCGCCGCGAGGCGTTCCGGAATGTCGTCGAAGAAGCTCGCGATCTCCGCCTCGAAGCCGATTGCCGCGTAGGCGGCCTTCACCGCCTCGGCATCCTCCGGCCGGGCCTGCTGGGCGAGTTTCAGCCGGGCGCGCCGTTCCTCCGGGATCAGGGCTATCGCCGCCGGCACCACCTCGGAAAAGACGCGGGCCCCTTGGCTGCCGCCCATCACCAGGACCGAAACCGCGCCGGTCTCGCCATCGCCCGGATAGGGCCGGTGGTGCAACTCCTCGATCGCCGAGCGGACCGGATTGCCGGTGACCAGGACGGTGCCGGCGAAGCGCGCGGGGATGCCTCGCACTTCCGGAAAGGAGGTCGCGATCGAACGCGCCTTCGGGGCGAGCCAGGCATTGGCGCGGCCGAGCACGGCGTTCTGTTCGTGAAGGACGATGGGGATGCCGGCATGGGCCGCGGCCAGGACCGTCGGTGCCGAGGCGTAGCCGCCGAAGCCGACCACGACATCCGGGCGTTCCCGGCGGAGAAGCCTGCGCGCCTGGAGGTAGCCGCGGG
>CAYNIS010000147.1:1106-7952 GCA_964397055.1 uncultured Rhodospirillaceae bacterium
AGCCGCGGGCCAGTTGCCACAGGGTGGCGATCTTGGCGCCGATCGACCGGCCGAAGCTCGCCGCCTGGATGCGGTGCACGCCGAGCGCCGGCAGGCGGTCGCTGAACGCCTGCCCGCGGTCGTCGGTGACGAGGTCGACGCGGAAGCCACGCTCCAGGAGGGCGCCGGCCAGCGCTTCCGCCGGGAACATGTGGCCGCCGGTGCCGCCGGCCGCGAGGAAGACACGGGGGGATGGGACGCGATCGCCAGGCATCATCTCCAGCCTCCTGATCCGAAGCGCCGGCGGGTGAGAGCCAGCGCCATGCCCATGGCGATACCGAGCGCCAGGGCCGATGAGCCGCCATAGCTGACGAAGGGAAGGGTCATGCCCTTGGCCGGCAGCAGCGCCAGGGTCGAGCCCATATGGACCAGCGCCTGGACGCCGAACTGCATGAACAGGCCGCCGGCGGCGAGCACGACGAACAGGTCCGGGTCGTTCATCGCCCGGGTGAAGCCGCGCAGCACGATGAAGGCGAAAAGGGCGACCAGGATGAGGGCGGTCAGGATGCCGAACTCTTCTCCCGCCACCGCGAAGACGAAGTCGGCATGGGCGTCGGGCAGGGCGTACTTGACCGTGCCATGGCCCGGGCCGGTGCCGGTCCACCCGCCATGGGCCAGCGCCTCCAGCGATCGGTCGATCTGGTAGGTGTCGCCGCTTTCCGGGAACAGGAAGCGGTTGATCCGGCTCTCGACATGGGGCAGCGAGAGATAGGCGAACCCCAGCCCGGCAGCCCCGAGGAGGCCGAGCCCGACCGCGACCGCGATCGGCACGCCGGCAATGAACAGCTGCCCGGCGAACACCGCGCCGATGACCACCGTCATGCCGAGGTCGGGCTGGCGGATCAGCATCAGCGCGATCACCGCGAACAGGGCAGTGGCGATCACCCGACCGGGGAAGCCGGCTTCCATCCGCGCGCGGGCGATCAGCCAGCCGGTCATCACGACGAAGGCCGGCTTGATGAACTCGGACGGCTGCAGCGACAGGCCCGCGATCCGGATCCAGCGCTGCGCGCCCTTGATCTCCGATCCGGCGACCAGGGTCAGGACAAGGCCGATCAGCCCAGCCCCCAGCATCGCCAACGCCAGCCGTCGGACCCCGAGCGGGGACAACAGGGACACGCCGATCATCGCTGCCATCGTCACCGGCACGATCACCAGGTGGCGGATAACGAAGTGGAAAGCGGGCAGGCCGATGCGCTGGGCGACCGGCGGGCTGGCCGCCGTCACCAGGATCAGGCCGAGCGCCACCAGCACCAGGATCGCCGCCACCGTCTTGCGGTCGACGGTCCACCACCACTGCCCGATGACGGAGGTATCGGTGCGTGAGATCGCAAGGCTCATGCCCGCCCCTCCCGCCGGCCGCCGGCCAGCTCGTGCACCAGGGCCTGGAAGCGCTCGCCGCGCATCTCGAAATTGCGGAACTGGTCGAAGGAGGCACAGGCCGGCGACAGCAGCACGATCGGATGCCGGCCCTGGGCCAGATCCTTGCGCGCCTCGCGGAACGCCTTGTCGACGGCGCGATCGAGCGTTCCCGTCACCTCGACCGGGCAGCGGCCTTCCAGCCAGGCGGCAAAGTCGCTGGCCGCTTCCCCGATCAGATAGGCGCGGCGGACATTCTGCATCAGCGCCTCGAGGCCGGTGAGGCCGCTCGACTTCGCCCGCCCGCCGGCGATCCAGTGAATGTTGTCGTAGCAGATCAACGCCTTGGCGGCGGCGTCCGCGTTGGTCGCCTTGCTGTCGTTGACGAACGGGATGCCCTCGACCATGTCGACCAGTTGCTGACGGTGGGCGAGCCCCGGGAAGCTCTGGATCGCGCGACCGATGGTCTGGGCGTCGACGCCGGCGGCCCGGGCGATCGAATAGGCCATCGCGGCGTTCTGCCAGTTGTGGGTTCCCGGAAGATGCAGGAACGGCGTCAGGTTGAGCCGGAAGCCAAGACTGTCCGGCTGGTCCAGCATGTCGGTCAGGATGCCGTCGGTGACGTGGGTTCCGTTGAAGACCGGGGCGTTCACACTCACGCGCCAGACCGTGCTGTCGCCGCGCTTCTCGATCTCGTCCGCGATCCAGGCCGATGGCGCGTCGTCGATCCCGACGACGGCCGTCGCCCCCTGTTCTTGAGCCTCGAACAGGCGTGCCTTCGCCGCGACGTAGCCGGCCATGCCGCCATGCCGGTCCAGGTGGTCGGGGGAGATGTTGAGGTGGGCGGCGATCTGGAAGGGCAGGCTCGGCGTCAGCTCGATCTGGTAGGACGACATCTCGATGACCGTCCACCGGCCGACCCCGCCGGGTTCGAAGCCGAGGGCCGGGGGGCCGAGATTGCCGCCGACCCGCGGGTCCAGGCCGGCTTCGTCCAGGATGTGCCCGACGAGCGCCGTGGTCGTCGACTTGCCGTTGGTGCCGGTGATGCCGATGTAGCGGGCTGTCGGCTCGGCCCGGTACAGCAACTCGACGTCCCCGATGATCGGCACGCGACTGGCCTTCGCCCGGGCCGCCACCAGATGCGGTGCGGGATGCGTATGGGGAATGCCCGGCGCCAGCACCAGGGCTGCCACACGGGCGAAGTCGGCATGGGCGAGGTCGTAGAGCGGCAGCCCCTCGGCCTCCGCCGCCTCGCGGGCCGGCACGCTGTCGTCCCAGGCCATCAACGGAATGTCAGCCGCCTGGATCGCCCGGGCCGCGGCCAGCCCGGACTTGCCGAGCCCCATCACCGCGAGCGGAAGACCCGTCGCTGCAAGGTTGCCGAGTTGTTTCAGGGGCTTGAGGTCGATCACCGGCCGCTCACCTCAGCTTCAGCGTGGAGAGGCCGATCAGCGCCAAGACGAAGGCGATGATCCAGAAGCGGATGACGACCGTCGGCTCCTCCCACCCCATCTTCTCGAAATGGTGGTGGATCGGCGCCATCCGGAAGACGCGCTTGCCGGTCAGCTTGAAGGAGACGACCTGGACGATGACCGACACCGTCTCCAAGACGAACAGGCCGCCGACGATGGCGAGCACGATCTCGTGCTTGGTGATCACGCTGATCGCCCCCAGCGCCCCGCCCATGGAGAGTGAGCCGGTGTCCCCCATGAACACCATCGCCGGCGGCGCGTTGTACCAGAGGAAGCCCAGGCCGGCGCCGATCAGGGCGCCGCAGAGGACCGAAAGCTCGCCGGTTCCGGGCACGAAGTTGAGGCCGAGATAGGTGGCGAAGTCGCCGCGCCCGACCAGGTAGGCGATGAGCCCGAAGGAGGCCGCGGCCATCATCACCGGCACGATCGCGAGCCCGTCGAGCCCGTCCGTCAGGTTCACGGCGTTGGAAGCGCCGACCATGACGAAGATCGCGAAGCCGAAATAGATCAGGCCGAGATCGATCAGCACGTCCTTGAAGACCGGCACGGCGAGGTGGGTCGCGTGATTGTCCGGGGCGAGCCAGGAGATCGTCAGCGCGGAGGCGAGCGCGATCAGGATCTGTCCGGCGAGCTTCAAGCGTCCCGGCAGCCCCTTGGTGTTTCGCTTGGTGAGCTTCAGGTAGTCGTCGCCGAAGCCGATCAGGCCGAAGCCGAACAGCACTGCCAGCACCACCCAGGTATAACCGTTGGTGAGATCGGCCCACAGCAGGGTGGAGATGGTGACGGCGATCAGGATCATCAGCCCGCCCATGGTCGGCGTGCCGGCCTTCTTGAAATGGGTCTCCGGGCCGTCGTCGCGGATCGGCTGGCCCTTCGCCTGGCGGGCCTTCAGCCAGCGGATCACGCCGGGTCCGATCAGGAAGGAGATGACCAGGGCGGTCATGATCGCCCCGCCGGTGCGGAACGTCAGGTAGTTGAACAGGTTGAAGATTATGTAGTCTTCCGCGAGTGGCGGCAGCAGGTTGTACAGCATCAGCCAGTGCTCCCGTTGACCGCGGTATGGGTGATTTCCAGTGCCTTCACGATGGCGGCCATCCGACTGCCCAGCGAGCCCTTCACCAGGACGACGTCACCCGGCTTGAGGGCGCGAACGACCTCCGGGGCGAGGGTGGCGCTGTCCACGGCATGGGCGCCACGGCGGACGGGATCCACCGCGTCGTGGAGGGCGGCGGACAGCGGCCCGCAGGTGAACAGGAGGTCCGCCGATGTCTCGACCGCGTCCTTCAGGCCGGCATGGAGGTCCGCCGCGGTGGGGCCGAGTTCGCGCATGTCGCCGAGGACGGCAATGCGCCGGCCACCGGGACCGGGGGCCGTGCGTGCCAAGGTTTGGAGGGCGGCCGCGACAGCGACCGGACTTGCGTTGTAGCTCTCGTCTATCAGCCGGAGCGACCCGCCCTTGAGGTCCAGGGACCGCTGCGCGCCGCGCCCGCCGAGCGGATCGACCGACGCCATCGCCTCTGCCGCGGCCTCGACATCGGCCCCGGCCGCGGCCAGGCTCAAGAGGGCGCCGACGGCGTTTAGCGCCCAGTGCCGGCCGATCAGGTTGAGCCGGGTGTCGATCCGGTGACCTGCGATATCGGCTGTGAACCGGGTCCCGTCCGCGCCGACCGTGACGTCGATCAGCCTGCCCTCGGTGCCGTCGCCGCTGCCGAACCGGCAGATGCGGACCACCCCCGCCCCCCGCGCGCGGTCGGCCAGCTGATCGGCATAGGCGTTGTCGGCGTTGACGACCGCGATCCCGTCCGGCTCCAGCCCCTCGAAGATCTCGGCCTTGGCGTCGGCAATGCCGGCGACACTCTCGAAGAACTCCAGATGCACCGCTTCGACCGTGGTCACCAGGGCGACATGGGGCCGGACCTGACGGGTCAACTCCCGGATCTCGCCGGCGTGGTTCATCCCCATCTCGAACACGCCGTAGCGGCTGGACGCGGGCAGGCGCGCCAGCGAAAGCGGTACGCCCCAGTGGTTGTTGTGACTGGCGGAACTGGCGTGGGTCGGTGCCTGGGCCGCAAGGGCAAGGCGCATCAGTTCCTTGGTCGAGGTCTTGCCGACCGAGCCGGTGAGGCCGATGACGCGGGTCATCGCCGCCCGATCGCGGGCGGCACGCCCGAGGGCCTGGAGGCCGACCAACGTATCCTCGACATGGAGGAGCGGGGCATCGTCGGCGAGGCCGGCAGGCCGGCGGTGCACCAGTGCGGCCGCCGCGCCCTTGGCAAGGGCATCGGCGACATGGTCGTGGCCGTCGTGGACCGGTCCGGCCAGTGCCACGAACAGGTCGCCTGCCTCGATCGTGCGGCTGTCGATGGAAACGCCGGTCGCATCCCAGGCGGTCCCGGTCGTGTTGCCGCCGGTCGTGTTGCCGCCGGTCAGGTTGCTACCGGTCAGGTAGCTACCGGTCAGGCCCCCGCCCGTCGCCGCCGCCGCCGCCGCCGCGGTCCACAGGGCCACGCGCCGTGCAGCACCGCCTGGACCCCGGCGCTCGCCGTCGGTGTCGATCTGGCCGGCCATCGGGCCGAACGCCGGGCCGTCCACGTCATCGCCTCCGTTCATGCCACTTCGGTTCCGCACAGCCGGGTGATCCCGCCGGTTCGTCCCGGGTCGACAGACCCGGCGCCGGCTTCGCCGCGCCCGGCGATGGCGGCCGCCGTCACCTCGCGATCGTCGAAGGGCAGGGTGACCGTACCGCCCGCACCGTCGCTGACCGTCTGGCCCGGCTCATGTCCCTTGCCGGCCACCACCAGGACGTCGCCGGACGCCAGCCGGTCGACGGCGTGGCGGATCGCCTCGGCCCGGTCGCCGATCTCGATCAGGTTGGCGGCTCCGTCGGCACCGGCGCGCGCCTGGCGCCGGATTTCCGCCGGATCCTCGCTGCGCGGGTTGTCGTCGGTCAGGATCGCAAGGTCGGCCCGGCGGGCGCAGACCGCCGCCATCTCCGGTCGCTTGCCGGGGTCACGGTCGCCGCCGCAGCCGAACACGACCATCAGTCGCCCGCGCGCATGGGGCCGCAGGGCCGCCAGAGCCCGGTCGAGCGCGTCCGGCGTGTGGGCATAGTCGACATAGGCGGCGGCCCCGCTGGCGAGGCGTCCGACCAGTTCCAGCCGGCCGTCGGCGCCGTTGAGACCAGCGAGCGCGCGCAGCGCCGGTTCCAGCCGGGTACCGGTTTCGAGAACGAGGCCGAGGGCGGCGAGCGCGTTCATCGCCATGAAGTCGCCGATCAGCGGCAGGTCGATGCGTGCCCGGTGGCCCTTGATCTCCAGCGCCAGGGTCTGTCCGTCGGGCAGGGCGGTCCGGCCGACCAGACGGATGTCGCGGCCGTAGGAGACCGTGCGCAAGCCGGCGTCTCGGCTGATCCGGCACAGGCTTCGGAATTCCGGGATGTCGGCATTGAGGAGCGCCGGCGCTCCGGCGGGCAGAAGGTCGCGGAACAGCCGCGCCTTGGCCTGCAGATAGGCCTCCATGGTGCCGTGATAGTCGAGATGGTCGCGCGACAGGTTGGTGAACGCGGCGGCCTTCAGACGGATGCCGTCGAGGCGATGCTGATGCAGCCCGTGGCTGGAAGCCTCGAGGGCGACATGGTCGATGCCGGCGTCGGCGAGTTCGGCCAGCGTCTCGTGGAGCGCGACCGGGTCGGGCGTGGTCAGCGACCCGGGCCGGCTGACGATCCGCCCGCCGATGCCAAGGGTGCCGAGGCTGGCGGCCCTGGCTCCCGTTGCCGCCCACAACTGCTCGACGAAGTGCGCGGTCGACGTCTTGCCGTTGGTGCCGGTGACGGCGACCGCGGTTTCCGGCTGGCGGCCGAAGAAGGCACCGGCGAAGCGGGCGAAGGCCCGGCGCGGGTTTGCGGCGGTGATCAGGGGGACTAGGTTCATGCCGGCGCCATGGCCCGGACGCTCGACGCGGTCGCGCGGGTCTGCGC
>CAYNIS010000148.1:0-7895 GCA_964397055.1 uncultured Rhodospirillaceae bacterium
CCAGGTCGGCGCGCCCAAGGGGGTTGCCCGCCTGTTGCAGCGCATCGGCCGGGCCAATCACCGCCTGGACGAGCCCTCGACCGCGCTTCTGGTGCCCGGTAACCGGTTCGAGTTCCTGGAATGCCAGGTCGCGGTCGATGCGATCGCGGCCCGGGAACTCGACGGCGATCCGTGGATGCCGGGCGGGCTCGACGTCCTTGCCCAGCACATCCTCGGCATGGCCGCGAGCCGACCGGTTGAGCCGGACGCCCTCTACCAGGAGGTGCGGCGCGCCTATCCCTACGCCGATCTGCCGCGCGACGATTTCGACCGCGTCTTCGATTTCGTCGCGACCGGCGGTTATGCGCTCGGCGCGTATGACCGCTACCAGCGCCTGGCCCCCCAGCCGGACGGATCGTGGAAGATCGTCAGCCAGACCGTCGCCCGCCAGTACCGCATGAATGTCGGCACCATCGTCGAGGCGGTGACGCTGAAGGTGCGGCTGAACAACGGCCCTGTCCTGGGGGAGATCGAGGAGTACTTCGTCCAGGGCCTGACCCCGGGCGACACCTTCATCTTCTCCGGCCAGCTGTTGCGCTATCTCGGCTTGCGGGAGATGACCGTGATGGTCGCCAAGGGCGGTGACGGTGAGCCCAAGGTGCCGGCCTATGGCGGCGGGCGCCTGCCGCTGTCGACCTATCTCGCCGACCGGGTCCGCGTCCTCTTGTCCGATCCCGACGGCTGGGGGGGCCTGCCCGATGCCGTCACCGAATGGCTCCGGCTGCAGCGGTGGCGGTCGGTCCTGCCGTCGGCCGACGGGCTCCTGGTCGAGACCTTCCCGCGCGGCGAGGACCGCCAGCAGCGCTGGTACCTCGTCGCCTACAGTTTCGAGGGGCGCAATGCCCACCAGACGCTCGGCATGCTTCTGACCCGGCGGATGGAGCGCATGCGCCTCTCCCCGCTCGGCTTCGTCGCCACCGACTACGTGCTCGGCATCTGGAGCCTCTACCCGGTCGACGATGTCGAGACGCTGTTCGCTGAGGACATGCTGGGCGACGACCTGGAAGCCTGGATGGACGAGTCGAGCATGCTGCGGCGCACCTTCCGCAATGTCGCGGTCATCGCCGGGCTGATCGAGCGGCGCCATCCGGGGCTGGAGAAGAGCGGGCGCCAGGTCACCGTCAATTCCGATCTGATCTACGACGTCCTGCGCCGGCATGAGCCGGACCATGTCCTCCTGCGCGCGACCCGCCAGGATGCCGCCCGCGGTCTCACCGATTTGAAGCGCATCGGCGATCTGCTGTCCCGCGCGCGCGGCCGCATCCATCATCGGCGGCTGGAGCAGGCGTCGCCGCTGGCCGTCCCGGTCCTGCTGGAGATCGGCCGGGAACAGGTCTATGGCTCCGCCGGGGACGAGATGCTGGCGGAGGCGGAGGCTGCCCTCCTCGCCGAAGCCGCCCCCGAACTCCTGGAGCCGGAGCCGGGCGCCGATCCCCGCCTGCCGCTTTAGGCCGGCCCGGCGAAGATGGCGCGGGCATCGAGGGTTGAGCGGACGCCGAGCGCGTCCCAGTTGTCGTCCAGCCAGGCGCCCGCCGCCGCGTGCCCGCAGTCGAACAGGTGGGTCAGGAACGCCCATTCGGCGTTGAGCTTCGATGACGCGCCGAGCGGCTTCAGATGGGGGTCACCGTCGATCCGGTGGATCAGCACATGCTTGTAGTCGGCCGGGTCCAGGCGGCCGTCGTCGATCAGGCGGGAGACGAAGTCGATCGCCCGGTACTCCCGCATCAGGGACGCGTTGAAGGTGATCTCGTTCATCCGGCTCAGGATGTCGCGCGCGGTCTTCGGCGTGCCTTCGCGGACGATCGGGTTGATCTGAACGACCAGCAGGTCGGCCGACCAGCATTGGTCGAAGAACGGGAACAGGACGGGGTTGCCCATGTAGCCCCCGTCCCAGTAGGGCACGCCGTCGATTTCGACCGCCTGGAAGAGATAGGGCAGGCAGGCCGATGCCATGACGGCATCGGCGCACAACTCGTCGCGGCGGAACACCTTGACCCGCCCGGTTTCCACATTGGTGGCGGAGATGAAGAGCTTGACCCTGTCGCACGACCGGACCGCATCGAAGTCGACCTGGTCGGCGATCAGGTCCTTTAGCGGATTGATGTTGAGCGGGTTGAGATCGTAGGGGGAGGCGAGCCGGCTCATAAGGTCCATCGCCAGATAGGCGGGCGACATGTCCAGGCTCCAGTTGCCCATGAACATGTCGATCGGGGAGCGGCGGAGCGGGCTCCACTGCCCGATCTCCGACACCGCCTTCCAGAACCGCCGGAGGGCGGCCCGCGCGCCCTCCTCCCCGCCATGCATCAACCCGTCGGCGACCACCGCGGCATTCATCGCGCCGGCACTGGTGCCGCTGATCGCCTCGATCTCGATCCGCCCGTCCTCGAGCAGGCGATCGAGCACGCCCCAGGTGAACGCACCGTGCGCGCCCCCGCCCTGGAGCGCCAGGTTGACCGATTTCCGATTGGTCATTCCGCGACCCAGCCGCCGTCGACCGACAGGGCGGTGCCGTTGATGTTGCGCGCCGCGTCGCCGCACAGGAAGAAGGCGAGTTCCGCGAGTTCGCCGACGTCGACGAAGGTCTTGGTCGGCTGCTTGTCCAGCATGACCTTCTCGATCACTTCCTCCTCGCTCATCCCGTGGCTCGCCGCCTGTTCCGGAATCTGGCTTTCGACCAGCGGGGTCCGCACGTAGCCGGGACAGATCGCATTGCAGGTGACGCCGTCGCGGGCGGCCTCCAGCGCAACTGTCTTGGTCAGCCCCATGATGCCGTGCTTGGCGGAGACATAGGCGGATTTGTAGGGCGACGCCACCAGCCCGTGGGCGGAGGCGACATTGATGATGCGCCCCCAGCCGCGCTGCTTCATCGGCCCGATCAGGTCGCGGATGGTGTGGAACGCAGAGGTGAGGTTGATCGCGATGATCGCATCCCACTTGTCGATCGGGAACGCCTCGACCTTTTCGACATGCTGGATGCCTGCATTGTTGACGAGGATGTCGACATGGCCGAAGGCGTCCAGGGCATGCGCGCACATCGCCTGGATCTCCTCCGGCTTCGACATGTCGGCGCCGGAATGGATGACCCGCGCCGGCGCCAGCGCGTCCAGGGTCGATCGGCACTGCTCGACATCCTCGGGGTCGCCGAAGCCGTTCATCATGACGTTCCATCCGGCTTCGGCGAAACGCCTGGCGATGCCGAGGCCGATGCCGCTGGTCGATCCGGTGACGATCGCGCTCCTGGGGGCCATTCCGTGGGTCTCCGTCTCGTCTGGGTGGCCGACATCGCGCCACGCCGAAAGGGTAGGGCCTGGGCAACGGCTCCGACCGGCAACAGGTTCGATCGCATCGACGGCACTCGCCCGGTCGATTTCGGTTGGAGTTTCCAGCGCCGGCCGATGCGCGCTACAACGGGTCGAACTAAAACCGAACATTCGCTCGATCAGAAGCCGCCCGGGGAGGCACGCCAATGTCCGCCAACACCATCACCAACCGCGCCTGGAAACTGGCGAAGCGCCCGGTCGGGGACATCGCCGACGGCGATCTGGCCCTGGTCGAGGAGGCGCTGCCGGAGCTCGGCGACGGCCATGTGCTGGTGCGCACCATCTACCTGTCGCTCGACCCCACCAACCGCATCTGGATGAGCGACATGGACCAGTACATGCCGCCGGTGGAGATCGGCGACGTCATGCGCGGCGGCACCCTGGGGGAGGTCATCGAGTCCAGGGCGGAGGGCTTCGCGCCCGGCGAATTGGTCCAGGGGTTCTGGGGCTGGCAGTCGCACTCTGTCGTCACCGACACCCGCATGATCCGCAACAAGGTGCCGACGGATGTCGACGTGCCGCTGCCGGCCTGGCTCTCGGTCCTCGGCCTGACCGGCATGACCGCCTATTTCGGCCTGCTCGACATCGGCCAGCCGAAGGCGGGCGACACCCTGGTAGTGACCGCGGCCGCCGGTGCTGTCGGCTCGATCGCCGGTCAGATCGGCAAGATCAAGGGCTGCCGGGTGGTCGGCATCGCCGGGTCCGACGAGAAGTGCCGGTGGCTGACCCGGGAACTCGGCTTCGACGCCGCCATCAACTACAAGACGGAGGATGTCGGAGCCGCCCTCGACACGCACTGCCGGAAGGGCATCGACGTCGATTTCGAGAATGTCGGCGGCGATATCCTGGACGAAATCCTGGCACGCCTGAACCTGAAGGCACGTGTCTCCCTGTGCGGGCTGATTTCCCAGTACAACAGCTCTGGCGAGTGGAAGGGGCCGACCAAGTTCCAGAACATCCTGATGAAGCGGGCGAAGGTCGAGGGCTTCATCCTGACCGACTTCCTGCCCCGCTTCGGAGAGGCGCGCCAGGCGCTCGGCGAATGGCTGGCGGCGGGCAAGCTCCATTACAAGGTGGACATCTCCCAGGGCCTGGAAACCGCACCGGAGGCGGTGAAGAAGCTGTTCGACGGGTCCAACACCGGCAAGCTGATGGTCCAGGTGGGGCCGGAACCCGGCTAACGCGTGTTCCAGCGATGGGGACCCACATCGCGGTTCGGAAAACGCTCTAGGCCCAAGCTTCTGTGCGCGCATGCAACTGATCATCAACGGCGTGCACCTGGTCGCCGATCCGGCGGGGGTGCTCCACTGGCCGGACCGCGACCTGGTCGCCGTCGCCGATCTCCATCTGGAAAAGGGCACGGCCGCCCGTCCGCGCGGCGTGACGCTGCCGCCCTATGACAGCATCGAGACGCTGAACCGCCTGGGGGCCGTGCTGCGGCGGCTGAAGCCGCGCACGGTGATCGCCCTCGGCGACAGTTTCCATGACCGCGGCGCCCATCGGCGCTTGTCGGTGGCGGCGAGCGCCCGGCTTCAGGACCTCATCGACGGTCACGACTGGGTGTGGATCGCCGGCAACCACGATCCCGATCCGCCATCCGAAAGGGGCGGGCAGGTGGCCGAGGCGATCACCGTCGGGGCGCTGACCTTCCGGCACGAGGTCGCGCGCGGGGCGGTGGGCGAGGTCTCCGGCCACTACCACCCGAAGGCGAAGGTGCGCGCGCGCGGCTGTGCGGTCTCCGGCCGCTGCTTCGCGGCCGACGGCCGACGCGCGATCCTGCCGGCGTTCGGCAGCTACACCGGTGGTCTCAACGTCCTCGACCCGGCCGTTGCCCGGCATCTCGACCGGCCGTTCGAGGTTGTGGTGATGGGTACGGCCCGCCTGTTCCGCTTTCCCGAATCCGCCCTGGTGCCGGCCGCGGCCTGATCAGAACAGGAAGTCGCCGGAATTCAAGACCGTCTGGTCGTCGACGGTGATCGTGCCGCCGTCATGGCCGGTCAGGTCGAGGATCATGTCGCCATCGGTTACGGCCACCAGGTCGTCGGCGTCGGTCAGGACCCGGTCGTTGTTGCTGTCGAAGGTCGCGAAGCTGACATCGTCGAAGGCGCGCAGGTCGATGTCGTCCTGCCGGCGCGTGAAGTCGGTGATGCGGTCATCGTCATTGTCGTTGGCGAAGACGAACAGGTCCCGGTTGCCACCGCCGGACAACAGGTCGTCGCCGCTGCCGCCTTCGATCCGGTCGCGGTTGCCGCCGCCGTCGAGGACGTCGTCACCGGCGCCGCCGATGATGGTGTCACGGCCGTTGGAGCCGATCACGCGATCATCGCCACCGCCGACATCGATCGTCCGGACCTTGCTCATCGTCAGCGACGAGAAGTCGAAGTCGTTGTCGTCGTCGGTGCCGAGGACATGCCGATTGGCCCCGTCCAGGGTCTCGACATTGACGATCTCGATCCGGTCGAAGACCAGGTCCGTGCCGCCGACATTGCGGATGCGGTCATTGCCGGCCCCGCCGTCGATCCGGTCATTCGCCCCCTCGGCGCCGCGCAGCAGGATGGTGTCGTTGCCGTCGCCGGCGTTCAGCACGTCCGTGCCGTCGCCGCCGTCCAGGCTGTCGCTGCCGTCTCCGCCATGGAGGGTGTCGCTGCCGGCCTCGCCCCACATCTTGTCGTTGCCGACCCCACCGAGCACGACGTCGGAGCCGTCGCCGCCGCGCAGGATGTCGTTGCCGCCGTCGCCTTCGAGGCGATCCGCGCCGGCCTCGCCAAAGAGCGTGTCGTTGTTGTCGCCACCAAGGATCAGGTCGTTCCCGGTGCTGCCCCAGAGCTTGTCGTTGCCCGCACCGCCGTCCAGCCGGTCATCGCCCTCACCGCCGTAGAGGCTGTCGCTGCCCGCACCACCTTCCAGGGTGTCGTTGCCGGCCTCGCCCCACAGCTTGTCATTGCCGCCGTTGTCGAAGAGGCGGTCGTCGCCGCTGCCGCCGAACAGGCTGTCCGTCGACTTGTCGGACCCGTTGAGGAGGTCGTTGCCCGCCTCGCCGCTGATCCGCTTCACCTTGGTCAGCTTCAGCCCGCTGAAATCGAGCGTGTCGTCGCCGTCGCCGCCGAGGATCGCGCGGTTGCCGCCGTCCAGTGTCTCGACATCGACGAACTTGGTGCTGGCAAGCACGAGGTCGGTGCCGCCGACATTGCGCACCGTGTCATTGCCGGCACCGCCATCGATGGTGTCGAAGGCGGCTTCCGCGCCGCGCACGAGGATGAGGTCGCTGCCGCCCCCGGCACGGATGGTGTCCGACCCGGCGCCGCCGTCGATGTTGTCCCTGCCGCTGCCGGCGGTGATCAGGTCGTCGCCGGCGTCGCCGCGCAGGACGTTGGCACCGTCCCCGCCATGGAGGACGTCATTGCCGGTGCCGCCGTAGAGCTTGTCGTTGGCGCTGCCGCCGCTGATTGCGTCGTCGCCGGCGCCACCGTCGACCCGGGTCGCGTTGACCAGCTTGATGCCCGAGAAATCGAGGACATCGTCGCCATCGGTGCCGATCACAGCCTTGCGGCCGGCATCCAGGGTCTCGATCCCGTCGAAGGTCAGGCTCAACAGGTTCCAGTCGGCACCCGTGGCGTTGCGCACGGTGTCGTTGCCGCTGCCGCCCTCGAACCGGTCGGCGCCGTCGTCGGCACGGACGATGAAGAGGTCGTTGCCGTCGCCGCCGATCAGCGTGTCGTTGCCGGCGCCACCCTCAAGCGTGTCGTTGCCGCTGCCGGCATCGAGGCGATCGTCGGCGTTGCCGCCATAGAGCTTGTCACGGCCGGCGCCGCCGAAGATGACATTGGCGGACACGGTCGAGCCGCGCAGCGTGTCATTGCCGTTGCCGCCGTCGAGCGCGCGCACGTTGACCAATGTCAGCTTGCGAAGGTCGAGGGTGTCGTTGGACGTCGTGCCGACAACCGCGTGCCCGCCGCCATCAAGCTCTTCGACGTCGTAGAGCCGGATGTTGCGCAGGGCCAGGTCGCCCCCGCCGACGTTGACCACGCGGTCGTAACCGGCCCGGCCATAGAGCCGACCGGACGTGTCCGTGCCGCCGCGGATCAGAAGCTTATCGTCGCCGTCGCCGCCGTCCAGGGTGTCGGTCCCGACCCCACCGTCAAGCGTATCGTCGCCGCCATAGCCGTAGAGCTTGTCATTGCCTCTGCCGCCGAAGATCACATCCCCGGTGACGGTCGAACCGCGCACCGTGTCGTGATTGTCGCCGGCATCGATCACGACGTTGTCGAGCGCGTAACCGCGGAAGTCGAGCGTGTCGCGCCCGTTCGACCCGATCAGCGTGCCGCCCGCGCCATCGATGACCTCGATGCTGGTCAGGCTGAGGCCCTTGATCGAGAAGGTGCCGCCATCCTGGTTTACCAGTCGGTCGCGGCCATCGCCGCCATCGAAACGGTCGGACTGGTCGTCGCCGGCGCGATAGAGAAGGCTGTCGTCACCCTCGCCGCCGAACAGGTGGTCGGCACCCTGGCCGCCGTCGAGCGTGTCATCGCCGCCACC
>CAYNIS010000149.1:0-6359 GCA_964397055.1 uncultured Rhodospirillaceae bacterium
GTCAAGGGCGAATGCCGGGGCCGCCGATCCCGGGCGCGGCGTTCCATCAGGTACCCCATGATGCCGGGCGGCAGGTCCCGCGCCGCAGCCTCGGCGGCAGCGCGGAACGCCGCTTCCGGTCCGCCCGCCCGCCACGCCGCGAAGGCGCGCCAATAGGCCTTGATCGGCTCGGCGACCGCGTTCAGCTCTGCGGCCAGCACCTGTTCGACCGCGTCCAGCCGGCCGGCGACGGCAAAGGCGGTCATCAGCGCGTGGGAGGCGACGGTGGAACGCCGGCGCACCAGCCGATGCTCGTGGCGGGCGATGAACGCGCCCAGCGCCGCGTCGTCGCGCACGCGGGCATAGGCGGGCACGATGTAGTGGATCAGCCGCGGGTCGTCGATCCGCCCGGCTTGGTCCAGGAGGCGGAGAAGGGCCGCCGGGTCGTCACGCAGTTGCAACGCCTCCATTCGGCAGATCAGGCTGTCGGCCCCGCCGCGCGCGGCCAGCCGCTCGAACGCGTCGATGGCGCCGGGAAGGTCGCCGCCGTCCGCCTGCACGAACGGCTCCAGGAAGGTCACGGTCTGGGTGCGCTGGCCGCCCGGGATCAGCCAGGCCAGCGCCCGGGCGAAGCTGAGCGCCCGGTTCCAGCGGTGGCCGACAAGGGCATGCCGGAACCCCAGGATCAGCGCGGGCGCACCCACGCCCCAGACCAGAAGGGAGGCACCGGCAACCCAGGGCGCCCACGTCGCCCCGGTGACCGCGCCCGCGACGACGGCGGCGAGCAGGCAGGCGAACAGCAGGCTGCCGGGCACATCCCGTCCCTGGAGGTGGGCGAGGAGGTAGAGCGCGTGGCTGGTTCCGGCGAGCCAGGTGAGGATGACGTCGATCGGCATGCGGCTTCACGCGAACGCGGGACTGGCAGCAACAGGAGCTAGTGTCCTGATTCCGAAGGTCGCTGCCAGGGCGTGACCCGGGCGCTTGCGAACTTCGGAATCGAGAAGGTCGCACCGAGCTTGTGGATAGAGCGATCGGCCTTCTCGATGATCACACTAGAGCGTTTCCAGCCAGACTGAACCAGTCTGGCGGTTCGGAGAACGCTTGTCTTATGACGCAGGCGGCTGATCGCGGAACGCCTGGCCGGTTCCTGCCGGGGCCTATCGATCCAACTGGTCGCGCAGGCGCTGGCGGGCGTCATCGTAGAGGCGAAGCGACCGGCGCTGCTGGCGCTGACGGATCGCCGGCGCCCCCCTGGGCACGTCGCCGATCGCCTCCTGCTGGCGGTCACGTGCGTCACGAAGATCCCGGTTCAGGCTGTCGAGACGCTGATCGAGCGCCGACGAAGGGGGCGACGGGCGCGGTGCTGCCCCCCGGTCGCGGTCGATCTCCCGACCCAGATCGACCGGCGGCTGGCCGCCACGCGGGGTTGTGCGCAGCACCGGCCCGCCCGGGGCCGGCGGCCGTCCCGCCGGGATCTCCACCGTCGGCAACCCGGCGTCCTGCGCGGGAAGCGGGCGCGCCAGGACCACCGCCGAGGCGAGGAGGGCGACCAGAAGGAGGGGCGAACGCGTCATCGCCCCAGCAAACTCGCCAACGATGGCAATGACTTGGCAGGTAGCCGGCGCAACGCCTAAGGTGGCCGGCAAATGACGGTCGCCATCGACAAGAAGAAGCGGCCGCTCGGACGGAAAACGGGAGGAAACGTCGATCCATGTCCATGCAGCTGACCCAGTCCCTGCGCCGCATTCATCAGGTCGCCGCCAACGCCACCGCAACGCTGGACGGGGATCGGACCCGTACCTGGACGCAGGTCCTCGACCGGGTGACCCGGGCCGCCGGGGGCTTGCGCGCCCTCGGCGTCAAGCCGGGCGACCGGGTCGCCGCGATGGCGCTCAATTCCGATCGCTACTTCGAATACTACCTTTCCACGCCGTGGGCGGGCGGTGTGGTGGTCCCGGTCAACAGCCGCTGGGCGGTGCCTGAAATCGTCTATTCCCTCGACGATGCCGGGGCCGGCGTGCTCATCGTCGACGACCAGTTCCTGCCCTATGTCGAAGGCATCCGGGCCGCCACCAACACCGTCCACACCTTCATCTACATGGGCGACAACGACTGCCCGGACGGCATGGTGGCGCTGGAGGACCTGATCCGCGACAGCGCGCCGGTCGATGACGCGGGCCGCGGGCACGAGGACCTCTACGGCATCTTCTACACCGGGGGCACCACGGGTTTCCCCAAGGGCGTCATGCTCTCCCACGAGAACATCTTCCTGAATTCCGTCGCGACCGTCGCCGAGTTCTCCTACACCGAGGACAGCCGCTATCTCCATGCCGCCCCCATGTTCCACCTGGCCGACGGCGCGATGAGCTTCGCGACCATGATGGCCGGCGGCAGCCATGTCTTCATCCCGATGTTCAACCCGACGCGGGTGATGGAGACGGTTGAGAAGCACAGCGTCAACCGCGGCCTGCTGGTGCCGACGATGGTCAAGATGCTGCTCGACGCGCCGGACTTCGATCCGGAAAAGCTGCGCTCGCTCCAGAACATCTACTACGGCGCCTCCCCGATGCCGGAGGCGATCATCCGCCGGGCCGCCGAAAGCCTGCCCTGGGTGCGCTTCTTCCAGGCCTACGGCCAGACCGAACTGTCGCCCTGCTGCACCGTCTTGAAGCCGGACTATCACACCTTCGACGGGCCGATGGCCGGCAAGATCCGCTCGGCCGGCCGGCCGATGATGAATGTCGAGGTGAAGATCGCCGACCCGGACGACAACGAGGTGGCGCGTGGCGAGGTCGGCCAGGTGCTGGTGCGCGGCCGGACCGTCATGCAGGGCTACTGGAACAAGCCGGAGGAGACGTCGGCGGCGCTCAAGGGCGGCTGGATGCACACCGGCGATGCCGCCTACATGGACGATGACGGCTTCGTCTTCATCGTCGACCGGGTCAAGGACATGATCATTTCGGGCGGCGAGAACGTCTATTCGGCGGAGGTCGAGAACGCGGTGATGCAGTTCCCCGCCGTCGCGGAATGCGCGGTCATCGGCGTACCTGACGACAAGTGGGGCGAACGCGTGCATGCCATCGTGGTGCCGCGGCCGGGCATGTCGATCGACCCGGATGCGCTGGTCGAGCATTGCCACAAGCTGATCGCCGGCTACAAATGCCCGCGCTCGGTCGCGGTGCGCGACGAGGCATTGCCGCTTTCCGGCGCCGGCAAGATCCTGAAGACGGATCTGCGCAAGCCCTATTGGGAAGGCGCCAGCCGCGGCGTCAACTGACGCCGTGGGGAGAGTGCCCGTCCCCAACATCCTGCCGCCGCTGCAGATGGGCGACCGCCTGCTGATCGACGGCGGGGTGATGAACAACATGCCGGCCGATCGCATGCGCGCGACGGGGCGCGGCCCGGTCATCGGGCTCGACGTCATGAGCACCGAGCGGGAGATGATCGAGGCGGTGCGGGAAAAGGGACAGATGCCCGGCATCCTGACCACGCTTCTGCGCGCGACGATGATGAACGCGGAGGCGCAGAGCCAACGCTCCCGCGCCGCTTGCGACATGGTCTTCCTGCCGGATGTGGTCGACGTCGCACCCAATGCCTGGGCGCGCTTCGACGAGCTGGTGGAGCGCGGCTACGAGCACGCCCGCGCCCAACTCGTCGAAACCGACCTCGGCCCGCTCCTGGGACGCTGACATCCCTGCCTACGGACCGAGCCTACGGACCGAGATTGGCTGCGGCGACGATCGCACCCCGGCTATTCGAGGCAGATGGCGGTCACGTCGCCGAACCGTTGCGATCGACGATCAGGGCAGGATCACGGTGTCGATCACATGGATCACGCCGTTGGTCGCCTCGACGTCGGCCGCAACGACCGTCGCATCGTCGACCATGACACCGCCGGAGCGGGCGTCGATGGTCACCTCGGACCCCTGCACGGTGGCGGCGTTCAACCGCCGACCCGCGAGGTCCGCCGACATCACCTTGCCGGGCACGACGTGGTAGGTCAGCACGGCCTGAAGCTGGGCCTTGTTCTCAGGCTGCAACAGGCTTTCGACGGTCCCGGCCGGAAGCTTGGCGAAAGCTTCGTCGGTCGGGGCGAACACGGTGAACGGTCCTTCGCCCTTGAGCGTGGTCACGAGGTCGGCGGCCTGAACGGCGGCCACGAGGGTGTTGAACGACCCCGCGTCGATGGCGGTGTCCACGATGTCCTTCTGCGGGCCCGCGGTCGCGGTATCCGTCCCGGGGTTGGCGCACGCGGCGACCAGCAAGGCAACCAGGAGGCTCAGGGTCCGAACCATGTCATTTCTCCTCATCTTCGGTTCTGCGGCCGGTGGCCCGAGCGTGCATCACTCAACCCCGACCGTCAGCAAGTGAGGGTTGATCTGTTTCCGGCATATCCAGGATTGAATTGCAATTTTCCCCGTTGTAGTAATTTAGATTTTCTTGGTATTGGCAAAAACCATCAGTCAGGCATGCCGGCCTGCCCCACCATCCTCATTTCGGTGCTCGCCAAGAACGCCGGGGCGACAGCCGCGAAGGCCGAACCGGCCGACCACTCAAAGCACCAGCATGACGGCCGCGATTGCGGTCAGCGTACCGGCAAAGACGAAGAACAGTTGGAAGGCAAGCCGCTCCCGCAGCATCAGGACGACGCCGCCCAGCACCGCGACGAAGGCAAGAGCCGTCGACGGCAGCGGGTCGAAGACCGCGAGCGGGATCATCGCCACCCCGGCGGCCACGACGACGGCGCTGGCGGCGAGGCTGAGCCGTGGCCCGGTCGGTGGCCGGCCTGCCGACGGGTCGCGCAGCGTGCCCCGCAACCAGCCGATCACCCGGACCGGTACCGGCAGGTCAGCGAGCGAACGCGGCAGCGGCGGCGTGTCATGCCCGACCAGGCGGTATCCAGCCAGGGCGGCGATCGCGAGCCCGAAGACCATCACCGCGACGGCATTGAAATGCGCCGGGGTGAGGTCGAGGCCGAGGCCGGCGAGGATCAGCGGCGGGCCATAGGCGCGGTCGCCCAGCGCCAGGACGAGGCTGCGGAACGGCACCCGGGACGCCCCCTCTGCCGCATCGATCAACTGACCGAGGGCTGTATGGAGCGGCATCGACGGCAGCCCTGACATGCCCGTGCTCATCCGGCTCGGTGCGGGCGGCTCAACCGGACGGAGATCGGAATCGAAATCGCGGTCAGCGCCGCACTCGCCGCCATCACCAGGGTGAGGCCGACATGGTCGCCGGCGAACAACTGGCCCGCAATCTCCGCCCCGGCGGCCCCCATGGCGATGGCGATGAACCCGTGGAGCGCCGAAGCGGTGCCGGCGACATCGCCGACCGGCTCCAGCGCCTTGGCCGTGGCCGCCGGCAGGATCATCCCGAACGCCAGGACGTAGACCGAAACGCCACCCCACAGCGGCACGAGGTCCGGCGTCGTGACGGTCAACCAGCCGAGCCCGGCGGCCGACAGCCCGGCGACCCCGGCGCCAGCCAGCATGACACCGTCGGCGCCGATCCAGGCGGTGATCGCCCGGGCGAGCGTGGTGCCGGCGACGAAGAAGGCCGCGTTCACCATGAACAACAGGCCGAACGCCTCCGCCCCGACGCCATAGGCGTCGCCGGCGACCGCCGCCCCGACCGCGAGCAGCGCGGCATAGCCGGCGAAGATGAAGCCGGCGGCGATCACCGGCGCCATGAACGGCACCAGCAGCAAGAGGCGACCGACGGTCAGGGCGAGGCTCACCGGGGCCAGCGGTCGGCGGGCCGCGGCCGGCAGGCTTTCCGGCACGAAAGCGAGGGTGGCAAGGCCGAGCAGGGTGGCGAAGCCGGCCAGAGCGCAGAAGATCGCCCGCCAGTCGGCGACGACGAGGAGGACCGACCCGGCGAGCGGGGCGAGCAACGGAGCCAGCCCGAGGATCACGGTGGCGGTGGAGATCAGGCGCGCGGTCGCCTCCCCGCCGCCCTGGTCACGCGCGATCGCCCGCGCGATCGGGGGCGCCGCCCCGCCGGAGAACCCCTGGACCATCCGTGCGGCGACCAGCGTCTGGAAATCGGTCGCCAGCGCTGCCGCGATGCACGCGGCGGTGAACATGACCAGCGCCACCAGCGTCGGCCCGATCCGCCCGAACCGGTCGGACAGCGGCCCCCAGACCAGGTTTGCCGGGCCGTAGGTCAGCATGTAGGCGGAAATCAGCCGGGCGCCGTCGCCGTGGTCGGCGCCCAGCGTCTCGGCGATCAGCGCCTGGGCCGGGATCGGCATGTCGACGGCGGTCGCCGACGCGCCGACCATGGCACCGATGGTGGCAACGAACAGGACCGGGCGGCGTCGGGCGGGAGCCGTGACCTCCGGCACCGTCATCCCACCGCCGTGTCGGCGGCCTCCGCGC
>CAYNIS010000149.1:6369-7891 GCA_964397055.1 uncultured Rhodospirillaceae bacterium
GGCAGGGGCGGACGCTTCCGGCTTGCTCCGGCGTTGGCGCGGCGGCTCGGCTGGTGCCATCAGCCGCGGCGCCAGGGTACCGTCCCGCATGCGTCGGAACGGCCCCAGCCGGAAGGCCGCGACCCCGCCGATCCAGTCGTGCAGGGGCCGCCCGCCGCGCCCCAGCGGGGCCGCGGTCAGCGTCAGGATGGCAAGGAGCAGGACCGCCCCGGCCCCGAACCGGATGCCGTAGTGGATCGAGAGGTCGGTCAGCCGCGGTAGGATCGGGTCGGGCCAGAGCAGGAGCGGCCCGCCGAGGTAGAATTCGGTCAGCGCGATGTCCGCGGTGATCCATCCCAGGAAATAGAAGCCGAGCACGATGCCCCGCGCCATGGTGCGGTCCATGCCGGCGGCCCCGCCGCTGACCGCAACCAGGCGGGTGCCGGCGACCTGACGGCCGATGGTGCCGCTGAACGGCCAGCCGTTGAGGATGACGGAGTAGAGGAAAACGACGGCGGCGGTGACGTACCAGGGCCAGATGACCGCGGAATCGCCGTCGAGGAGGTAGAGCAGGGAGCCGCCCCAGCGATCCCGCGTGAAGGTCGCGATGGCGGCGAAGCAGGCGAGGTAGAGCGTCCAGTCGACCAGGATCATCTGCACCTGTTGCAGGCCGGTCGGCGCACTCGCGGCGATCGCCTCGGCATCCGGTGCCACCGGGGTGCTGCGAGACCTGCCACGCCGGCCCGAAGCGGCCCTGGATCGGGCGGGCTTGGTGCGGCGCGGCTTCTTCGCCCGCGGCTTGGCCGGTACGGAAGACGAGGGCACGGAAGACGAGGCCACGGAAGACGAGGCCACGGGGGAGGAGGGCGCGGATGAGGAGTCTGCGTCGCCGGCCGGCATTGCCTCGACCGGTGTCGCCTGGACCGGTGTCGCCTGGACCGGTGTCGCCTGGACCGGTGTCGACGGTGGCGGCGTGGTTTCCGTTTCCGCCGGCTCAACCGGGGCTTCGAGCCGGTCCGCGTCGGCCTCCGCGGCCCCGGCCTTCGCCAGGGCCAGAGGAGCAGCCGCCGCGGCCGGCTGTTCGATCTCAGCCTCAGCCCCGGCGGCGGATGTCGCGCCCTCCTCAGTCGGTGAGATCATCCCAGAGCTCCTTCACCTTGGCGAAGAAACCCTCCGACTGGGGGCTCGTCTCTTCCTTCTTGCCGGCACTCTCGAACTCCTTGAGGAGCTCCTGCTGGCGCTTGGTGAGGTTGGTCGGGGTTTCGACGAAGACCTCGACATAGAGATCGCCGCGCGCCGGCGAACGCAGGATCGACATGCCCTTGTTGCGCAAGCGGAACTGTTGGCCCGACTGGGTGCCGGACGGGATCGTCACCCGGCTGCGCCCGCCGTCGATCTGGGGCACCTCGACCTGGCCGCCGAGGGCTGCGGAGGTCATCGCGATCGGAACCCGCATGCGCAGGTCCGGCCCGTCGCGCCTGAACACGGCGTGCGGACGCACGGTCAGGAAGACATAGAGGTCGCCCGGCGGCCCGCCGCGCAT
>CAYNIS010000150.1:0-7832 GCA_964397055.1 uncultured Rhodospirillaceae bacterium
CGACGGCAACGGCCGGGCGATCCGCGGCACCGACGGCAACAACACCCTCGACTTCCGCAACACCCGCGTGGTCGACACCTCGGTGATCGACGGCCTGGAGGGCAACGACCGCATCTACGGTTCCTCGACCAACGAGCGGATTGAGGGCGGCACCGGCAACGACTACATCTCCGGCGGTGGCGGCAACGACAGCCTGTTCGGGGAGGACGGCAACGACCGGCTCTACGGCGGCGATGGGCGCGACACCCTGACCGGCGGGTCCGGCCGTGACCGCATGGACGGCGGTTCCGGCGACGACACCTTCCGCATTCGCGGCGACGAGGGTGTTGGCGACAGCTTCATCGGCGGCAGCGGCAATGACCGGGTGGTCAACACCGCCAACCAGGACCTGACGCTGGACGCGTTCCGGGCCAAGTCGATCGAGGAGATCGACGGCAACGGCCGGGCGATCCGCGGCACCGACGGCAACAACACCCTCGACTTCTCGGAGACAAGGGTGGTCGACACCTCGGTGATCGACGGCGGCGGCGGCAACGACCGGATCACCGGCTCATCCTCTGCCGAGCGGATCGAGGGCGGGGACGGCCGGGACACGCTGATCGGCGGCGGCGGCCACGACACGCTGTACGGCGAGAGCGGCAACGACAGCCTTCTCGGCAGCGCCGGCAACGACACGCTGATCGGCGGCGCGGGCCGCGACTACCAGTATGGCGGCAGCGGTGACGACACCTTCCTGATCCGCGGCGACGAGGCGGTCGGCGACACCTTTGTCGGCGGTGGCGGGACGGACCGCATCGTCAACACCGCCAACCAGGACATCACCCTGGACGCGTTCCGGGCGACGTCGATCGAGGAGATCGACGCCAACGGCCGGGCGATCCGCGGCACCGACGGCAACAACACCCTCGACTTCTCGGAGACAAGGGTGGTCGACACCTCGGTGATCGACGGCGGCGGCGGCAACGACCGGATCACCGGCTCATCCTCTGCCGAGCGGATCGAGGGCGGGGACGGCCGGGACACGCTGATCGGCGGCGGCGGCCACGACACGCTGTACGGCGAGAGCGGCAACGACATCCTGTTCGGCGCCGATGGCCGCGACACGATCTATGGCGGCGATGGCAACGACCAGATCGACGGCGGGGCCGGCGATGACGTCCTCCATGGCGGGGCCGGCGACGATCTGTTCCTGCTGACCGCCGGCGGCGGCCATGATCAGGTCTTCGGCGATGCCGGCTGGCTCGACCGCGTCCATCTCTCGGACAGCGACGGGGGCGAGCTTTCCCGCACCGATTTCACGCTGACGCTGACCGACGGCACGATCGAGGCCGACGCCGACGGCTATATCCGCCTGTCGCAGAATGCCGAGGGCCGGATCAGCCTCGACGACGGCACCGAGATCGATATCGAGGGGGTCGAGCGGATCGAGTGGTAGGGCGGCCGGTCGGCAAAGGGTCGAGCCGGCGACAGGTCGCCGGCGTCAGCCGAGCAGGCGGATGAACTCCGCCACGGTCGGCAACTGGTTGACCAGCATCGCACGACCCTTGGAGGTGCGGCAGCCCCGCGCCTCCGCCGCCTTCAACAGGGCCGTCTCGTCCGGTTCCATGATGACCTCGGCGACCATCGCCTGAGGGGTCAGGCGATCCGGGTCGATCGGGAACGGGTCGTCCGGTTTCATGCCGATCGAGGTCGCGTTGACCACCAGTTCGAAGCCCTCCGGGTCGGGGTCCGCCGCGCGCGCCGGGATGTCTGGGAACGCCGCCTGGATGCGCCCGGCTAGCTCTTCCGCCTTGTCCCGGGTCCGGTTGGCGATGGCGAGGTCGGCCACGCCGGAAGCCGCCAGGGCCGCGGCGATCGCCCGGCCGGCGCCCCCGGCACCGACCAGCAGCGCCCGCTTGCCAGCCGGATCGAACCCGGCGGCCTGCACCCCGCGAACGAGGCCGGCGCCGTCGAACATCTCCCCGACCAGGCGCCCGTCGGCTTCCTTGCGCACCGCGTTCAGGGCCCCGCAGACGCGCGCCATCGGCCCGACCTCGTCCAGGTGATCGAGGATCGCGACCTTGTGCGGAATGGTCAGCACGAAGCCCGCACAGCTCTTGAGGGCCCGGACGCCGGCCACCGCCGTCGCAAGGTCCTCGGCCGCCACATGGAACGGCACCATCACCGCATCCGAGCCCGCGTTGAGAGCCATCTGGTTGAACGCCTGCGGCGCTTTCACCTGGGCGACCGGGTCCCCGAAGATGCCGAACAGGCGGGTCGTGCCGGAGATGACGGCGGCTGCCATTGCGCGGGCTCCTTCTGTGACGCTCGTTACAGTCGGATGCTAACCCGCCTCAGACGTTGAGCAACAGGTTCTCGCGCTCCCAGGAGCTGATCACCCGCTGATAGGCGTCATACTCCGCTTCTTTGACGGAGGTCACGGCATCGACGAAGCGGTCGCCGAACACCTCCCGCAGCGGCTTCGACCGGCGGAAGGTGTAGGTCGCATCGAACAGATGGCGCGGCAGTGTCCAGGCGAGCCGGTGGGCGGAGCCCTTGATCGGGTCGGTTGGCTCCAGCCCCTGGGTCATGCCGAGATAGCCGCAGGCGAGCGACGCGGCGATCGCCACATAGGGGTTGGCGTCGGCTCCGGCCAGGCGGTTCTCGACCCGCCTTGCCGCCGGTGTGGAAACCGGCACGCGCAGGCCCGTGGTGCGGTTGTCGTGACCCCAGTGGGTGTTGATCGGCGCGTCACCGCCCTGGATCAGCCGACGGTAGGAATTGACGTTGGGCGCGAACAGCGGCATCGCCGCCGGCATGAATTTCTGCAGGCCTGCGATGTGGCTGCGGAAGAGGGGCGTGTCCTCCCCGCTCTTGGTGGCGAACAGGTTTTCCCCGGTCTCCGCATCGACCACGGACTGGTGGATGTGCATCGCACTGCCGGGTTCGGTCTGCATGGGCTTGGCCATGAAGGTGGCGTAGACGCCATGGCGCAGCGCCGCCTCCCTCACCACGCGTTTGAACAGGAACGCCTGGTCCGCCAGCGTCAGCGCGTCGCCGTGGTTGAAATTGATCTCGAACTGGGCCGCCCCGACCTCGTGGGTCAGGGTGTCGACGTCGATGTCCATCCCCTCGCAGTAGTCGTAGACGTCCTCGAGGATCGGATCGAACTCGTTGACGGCATCGATGCCGTAGGCCTGTCGACCGCTTTCCTGGCGGCCCGAGCGGCCGACCGGTGGGGCCAGCGGGTAGTCCGGGTCCTTGTTCACCTCGACCAGAAAGAACTCCAGCTCCGGGGCGATGACCGGACGCCAGCCGCGCTCGGCATAGAGGCCGAGGACATGGCGCAGGATGTGCCGGGCGGAGAAGTCGACGCTGGTGCCGTCGCGGTAGACCGCGTCACAGATGACATGGCCGGTCGGCTCGGTCAGCCAGGGGACGATGCGCACGGTATCCGGATCCGGGATCATGTGGACGTCGACATTGGCGGCGTCGGTCACCGGGTCGTCCGCCGGGTATTCGCCGGTCACCGTCTGGATGAACACCACCTCCGGGATGCGCAGGCCCCGGTCGCGCAGGATGCGCACCAGTTTCTCCGCCGGCAGGATCTTGCCGCGCGCGATGCCGGCGAGGTCGGGCACGACGCATTCGACCTCGGTCACCTTGTTCTGCTTCAGGAAACTGTCGAGTTTCTTCGCCATAGCTCGCCGCCCGCGCCGTCATCGGTTCCCGCAATCCCAAGCGCCACCGACTATGGCGCCCGGCGGCGGAGGGCAAGCCGAAACGGAAAGATGCGCCCTGTCAGCCCGGCTACGCGCCCTCAGCCCGGCGACGGGCCCTCGGGCCGGCCGGCGCAGACGACATAGCCGTCGGGGTCGAGGAGGTAGACTTCGCGCATGCCGTACCATTGCTGGAACGGGGCCTTTACGATCCGGTCGGCGGCAGCCCGGCCGTGGACCTCGTCCGGATCGAGCCCGCGGAAATAGAGGGTGCCCGAGGCTGTCGGCCGGCTGTCGGCGGTGAACATCGCCAGCTCGCCCGCCAGGCTTTCGACCGTCTGCAGCATCAGTTGCCCGCCGTCCCATTCGAGTGTGGCGAACACCCCCCCGGCCGGGTCTTGGCGCGTGTCCCGCCCGGGGCCGAGCGCAAACATCAGGGCCATGCCCAGGACGTCGCGGTAGAATGCGACGGACCGTTCCATGTCGGTCACCATCAGGTTGGGGATAATCAAGGTCGGCTCCATCCGGTCGCTGATAGGAAGAACATAGGAGAAACAATTTCGTTCGTCGAGGCCTGACCTTTACCGCGGAATCTTTACCGCGGATCGGCCAGGGCGCAGGCTTCCAACAACACTTCATGTGCGGGAGCGGCGATCATGACCAACCTTGTCCTGGCGAGCCTGTTCTTCCTCGGCATCCATTTCGGCATCTCGTCCTCTCCGCTCCGGGCGCGTCTGGTCGCCCGACTGGGAGAGGGGCCCTATCTGGGCTTGTTTTCGGCGGCCTCGCTGGGCGGCATCGTCTGGATGTCGATGGCCTACGAGTCCGGTTCCGACTTCGCCTTCGAGCCCTGGCTCTATGCCCCGCCGGTCCTGATGCTGCTCGCGAGCTTCCTGGTGGTCGCCTCCTTCATGACGCCGAGCCCGCTCGCCGTCGGCCAGACGCGCCCCGACAACCCGGCCGATGTCCAGGGCATCCTCAAGGTCTCCCGTCACCCGCAGCTATGGGGGTTCGCGCTCTGGGCCGTCGCCCACATGCTGGCCAACCCGGACCCGGCCTCCCTGGTTTTCTTCGGGGCGTTCCTGGTTCTGGCGGTTGGCGGCAGCTATGCGCTGGACGCCAAGAAGCGGGCGCTGTGGGGCGAGGAGGCGTGGACCGGCTTTGCGGCGGTCACCTCGAACATTCCGCTCCTGGCCGTGATCCGGCGTCGGCAGAACCTGGACCTCGGCATATCCGCCGCCCTGCAGGCGGCGATCGCCCTTCTGCTCTATGTCCTGCTGGCGGTCATCCACCCCTGGCTGTTCGGCGTGCCCGCGATCCATCACGGCTGAGCCGGCGTCGCCGAACCGGTGCCGCCAATATTGACTTCGACCGGCTTTTCCTGCACAACCGACCACAACGGGCCGGAGATGTGCGGTTATCGTCCTTTACCCTGACCTCCGCAGATCACCAACACGCCCGGGCTTTAGCGGAATTCGAGGAATGAAACGACCATTGACGGGCCGTTCCATCATATGAGCGGCGACCGGCATGTGAGCGCGTGTTTCCCCTGCATCTGCATGGGCATATACACCCCGGAAGGTTCCGGTGGTGAAGGCTCGGGGCTTGCCCTGGTGCCGTCGATCTCGGCTGTCGTTGTAGAAGAGTCCAATCATATCAACGACTTCCAGCGTTGCCCTGCCCGAACGGCGCCTCCCAGCGGAGGCGCCGTTTTCGCGTCTTAGGCCTCCGCTCCCCTCCTCCTCCTTGTGGTTGTTTTGGTCTTTTTCCGCCCCGGTTTTGAAACTTCCCGCGCAGTTTCCCCGGGCCGCGCACCTCATCCGCAATGGCGGGAAACGATCTTGCGCCGTGATACGCAAGTCGAAGGCTAGCGGCCGCATCCGCGGTCCGCTTTTGCAATAATTGAAGCCGGTGTGGAAAGACACCTGCAGCGTGTTTCCTTTGACTAAGGGCCTGATTGAGCGCACAAACGCGCCTGTTCCCGGGCCGATCGGTGACGGTTATCACTAGCCTCAAACGCTAACCCGATCCGTCACCGCCAACCTGCCCGGGAACGTTTCCGGTTGGAAATGTTTCCGGTTGGGCCGGATGTTCGAGGGTTACCACTGCAAATGGCGAGGTCGTTGGTTCGAGTCCAACCGTCCCAACCATACCGGCGGGTCCTGTCGATCAGACGGGTCGCCCGATGGGACGTAGCTCAGCGGTAGAGCACGTTTGCCTCGGCGGTTACACGCCCAGCCAGCCTTTTCCCGTCAATCCAAAGCGCCGACCCGGCATGACCCGGGCGGGAGGCCAGCCATGGCGAAGTACCTGAAGCATCTGAAGACGGTCGCCACGCAGCGCGACCGGATCCCGGGCACGGCCCGCAACGATGGGGGCGGATTCAGTTTTCCGGTGGATGACTGGACCCGACTCGACCGGTTCCTGATCCTCGGCTCGGAAGGCGGAACCTTCTACGCGTCGGAGCGGCAGCTGACCCGCGCCAATGCCGATGCGGTGGAGCGACTGGTCAGGGCAGACGGCCTGAAGGTGGTCGGCCGCGTGGTCGCCGTCTCCGATGCGGGGCGGGCACCGCGCAACGACCCGGCTTTGTTCGTCCTGGCGGCGGCGGCGGGCCTCGGCGACGACGAGATGCGGGCGGCGGCCCTGGCGGCCCTGCCCAAGGTCGCGCGGATCGGAACGCACCTGTTCCACTTCGCGGCCTTCGTCGAACACTATCGCGGCTGGGGCCGGGGTCTCCGGCGTGCCGTGGCGCGCTGGTACACCAGCCGGTCGCTTGCCAGCCTGGCACTCCAGGCGATCAAGTACCGCAGCCGGGATGGCTGGGCGCACCGCGACCTTCTGAGGCTGGCTCACCCGGTGACGGACGAGCCGGCGCGGCGGGCTCTGTTCGACTGGATCGTCAACCCGGACGAGGAGCGGGCGGTGGTCGCCGCGCGTGCCACCTTCCCGGAGGTCGACGCCATGCTGCGGCTGGCGGAAGTCACTGACCCGGGTGTGGCGGCCGATATCATCGCCGCTCACCGCCTGCCGAGGGAGGCGGTGCCGACCGAACTCCTGCGCCATTGGCAGGTGTGGTCGGCCCTGCTCGAGGACATGCCGGCAACGGCGATGATCCGAAACCTCGGGAAGCTGTCGGCCGTGGGTTTGCTGACCCCCGGCTCGGCGGCGGCCGAGACGGTCGTGGCCCGGCTGGAGGACCAGCGGGCGCTGGCCCGGGCCCGTATCCATCCGCTTGCCGTCCTCATGGCCATGAAGGTTTACGGGGCAGGGCGGGGCGATAGGGGCAAGCTGACCTGGGTGCCGGTCGCCGGTGTCGTCGATGCGCTCGACAGGGCGTTCTACGGCACCTTCGATGCGGTCGAGACCACGGGAAAGCGGGTCATGCTCGCGCTCGACGTGTCGGCGTCGATGACCCATCCGATCGCCGGGTCCGTCCTCCCCGCGCGGGAGGCGGCGGCGGCCCTCGCCCTGGTGACGGTGGCGACCGAGCCGAAGGCCCAGGTCACCGCCTTCGCCTCCGGCAAGGGCGGCTGGTCGGCCGGGCGGGCCGGCGACCGCCGCGGCTGGGCCTCTGGCATCACCCCCCTCGCCATTTCGCCGCGCCAGCGGCTGGATGACGTGGTGGAGGCGACGTCGGCCCTGCCGTTCGGGGGGACCGACTGCGCCCTGCCGATGCTCTACGCCCTGGATCGCGGGCTCGACGTCGACGCGTTCGTCGTCCTGACCGACAGCGAGACCTAGGCGGGCGACGTGCACCCGGTGGAGGCGCTGCGCCGTTACCGGGCCCGGCGTGGCATCCCGGCCCGGTTGGTGGTCGTCGGCATGACCTCCGGCGGCTTCTCGATCGCCGATCCCGATGACGCCGGCATGCTCGACGTCGTGGGGTTCGATACCGCGGTGCCGTCGGTCATCGCGGACTTCATGCGGCGGTGATCCTGCTGGGTGGGGCTGCGGGCGGTTTCGGACAAGCTCCGAAGCCGCCCGTTTGCCGCTCGCCGGCAGTGTCCCCATATATGGATCGTTCGGTCCAAACATGTCCCCAGACTTCGAGATATCCAATGCCCAAGCATGTACTGATACCGCCTCTCATTGATCAGAACCGATGAGCCCAGTGGCGGCGGCCGATGGAGA